>NZ_KV793273.1:0-5193 GCF_001808405.1 Trueperella sp. HMSC08B05
CTCAAACGGAACAAAACCTGGGACACTTCAGTTCCTGCTTATTGACCCATTTGTAGTACCCGGACCGTGACACTTTTAACAAGCGTGCCATGCGGTTGATGCTGTAGTTCGCCTTCTCCTGTCGCATTAGTTCGAACTTTTCTGTTCGCGTTGCTTCGCGGCGAAGAAGGCTGTCGCTTTTGACAAGAACTCGTTGTCCATCCGGGCCTCTGCCAGCTCACGGCGCAGGCGCGCATTCTCAGCCCGAAGATCCGCCTCGCTCATCCCATCAGCAGCACCGCGTCGCTCCCGCTCGTTTTTGACCCACTTGCCCAAAAGCCCCGGGGCGACACCGATCTCTCGGGCCACATGAGCAATCGGACGCTGCGACTCAATCACGAGATTCGCAGCTTCACGCCGGTACTCCGGCGTGTACTTCTTGCGTTGTTGACTCACAATGAACATCCTCTCCTACGGACACAACATCCGTACAAGTCGGGTGTCCACTAAACGAGGGTAACCTCAAAGGCTTACCTAACAGGTTATTATAGCCTTGGCTCGCGACGGGTGAAGCCTTAGACTCGCACAATGCGTTTCTAATCGACACTGAAGTAGAAGTAAGAGACACATGAAAAACAAATATATCGCTGGAATCCCAGCAGTTCTTTTTGGAACGATGATAGCGATAGCGCCTATGACAATCGCTCAGCCTTGTCCAATTCATGGTGACCATCCGATGATGGCTTGTCACTGGAGCGCTAAAGCCTCGCTCGGTATTGGCGCTATGATAGCCGTACTGGGTCTTATTAACTTCTTAGTAAAGGCTCCAACACGCATTGGCCTAAATATCTCAGTAGCAGCCACTGCGGTATTGGAAATATTAGTGGTTACGTTGCTCATAGGCGTATGTGATATGCCAACCATGCATTGCAGGCAGGTAATGTTGCCAACTCTCGTAATAGTGAGCGTTTTGGCGTTGCTGTGTGCGCTTGTGGCTATATGGTTTGACTGCCGTAGTGAAAAGATCGCGAAATAAAAGTGCGTAAACACTGTAAATAGGCACTCAAGAAGGGTTGTTCCATGGCAGGAAAAAGTTCGTCGGTAGGTGTCGGGCTACGAAAGCTTCCACAGGAAAATCTTAAATATTACTCGGGACGCACGTTAGGTCTTTCAATCACAGTAATTGTTTTAAGTGTTATTTTTTTCTCCGGTACCTTCATGTCATTAGCTCTTAGCCGAGGGTTTTCTGCTATGGAGGAACGCATGGGGGCTGATCTGATTGTGTTTCCAAACGAACACCAGCAGGCAGCCGAAAGCTTTCTACTTGGTAAATCCAAAGAAAAATTTTATTTTAACGATGACTCTATATTGGAAGAGGTACGTAAGGTAGAGGGAGTTAAAGCTGCAACCCCTGAAACCTACTTGACCTCACTTGATGCTGGCTGTTGCGCGGTGGATGTACAGATCATTGGATTCAACCCAAAAACCGACTTTGTAGTGCAACCGTGGATAGCTACTGAGTATGCTGGTGAGCTTAAAGATGACGAAGTTATAGTAGGCGCTGACGTGTTTGCTGACCCAAATGGGCAGGTGCGTCTTTTTAATGAGTTTTGGCATGTTGCTGCTAAGTTAGCGCGCACAGGAACTTCGTATGACACCGTTGTGTTCGTAAATCAAAACACAGTGGAGAAAATGTTTAAATATTCTTCGCAAGTGGAGTATATTCACAACCCTCCAAACGGTAGAGCAATTTCGTCTATCTTGGTAAAAGTTGATCCGAACTATCCGGCAGAAGCCGTAGGGGATGCTTTGGCCAATAAAATGCAACATGTGGGTGTAGTTTCCTCTGCGGGAATGGCATCGCAAGTAAAGGCTAATACAATAACTATAATCGGTTACATTTGGTTGATAGTTGCAATGTTTTGGTTGGTTGGCCTGATAGTTTTGGTAGCAGTTGTGGCCACATCCGTAGGTGAACGTAAAAAAGAATTGGCATCATTACGAATAATGGGAGCGACTCGTAAGAACCTCATGTTTATGCTAGGGAAAGAGTGCTTTTTCGTCGGCTTGGGTGGTGGATTGATTGGTGGCGTATTAGGGGAGGTAATAATGTATCCCTTTGCCAATCTTATACGTGCCAAGTTGGAGCTTCCCTATGTTGATATAAGTTTTGCAACAGCGTCTGTAATAGTTGCTTGCTGTGTAATCGGAGCCCTGCTCATTTCTATACTCGCAGCGATAATAGCTGCTGGTAAAACCTTGAAAAATGAGACTTATTTGACTTTGCGTGCGGCGAGGTAAAGGGAGGGGACATGGCGAATTCTGTCGTTGTGCAAGCCAGTGGATTAACCCGCGAGTTTTACCGGCGTGGAAGCTATTTTAACGCTGTGGAAGAGGCAAATTTACAGGTTAGTAGCGGGCAGATGGTAATGATTCAGGGCAGATCCGGCAATGGGAAGAGCACCTTGCTTAATATGCTTGCTGGATTGCTGCAACCAACTAGAGGGCAGGTGCGCATATGCGGCCAGCTTTTAGGTGACTTGGATGATTCTGAGCTTTCGACTTTGCGTGGCAGCAGAATTGGATATGCTACGCAACAGGAAACTCTTATCGCTAGTCTTAACGTTCGTGAAAATATTTTGTTACCGGCGTTGATCGCTAAAGAACGGGGTATAGAAAAACCTTACGACGTCAATGCGCGGGCTGAATCACTAATGAAAGCTTTGCAGATTGAGGGCCTAAGCGAGGTTTACCCGAGGGAACTATCTGGGGGTGAGACGCGCCGTGTAATAATTGCGCGCACATTGATAAACATCCCTGAGGTGGTCTTAGCAGACGAGCCCACGGGAGATCTAGATGAGGAGTCTACCGGATTGGTAATGAATTTGTTGCGATCAGCTACTGATGACGGTGCCGCGGTGATAGTGGTTACACACGATTCGGACACATCTAGCTTTGCCGATCAGATATACACGATAACCAAAGGCGTGCTGAAATAGAATCCAAATCCGACGCGTCTAGTGTTCCCTGAATTGTACTGCACGTATCCGACACTTTCGATTGGAATAATTGCACCTTGCCTTCGGTGTCGGTGAATATAAGTGGAGTTTTGTTTTCGCATCCCTTGATAACTTGGCTTATTACGGCATTTTCATCAGCATCTATATCTAACGTTATTTCGCGTTGAATTTTATTTAGGGTGCTGGCTAGCGTTATAGGGTGCGGATTTCGATAACCTTATTCGCGTGAGTACTGAAGCGCAGGAATGGAATGCACGTTACGCCTCGGAAGGGCGCCTGTGGAGCGGTAAAGTCAACGCTCTCCTACGCAGAGAAATTGAAGACATGAAGCCAGGTACCGTCCTCGATGTTGGGGCGGGCGAGGGGGCAGACGCGATCTGGCTGGCCCAGCAAGGCTGGCAGGTGAGTGCCGTAGACATTTCACAGATTGCTATAGACCGAGCCGAGACTGCGGCTCACAAGGCCTCAGTGAAAGTGCAGTGGATTGTCGCTGACGCTCGCGAAGTTAGTGGGGAATATGACCTAGTGAGCGCATTCTACCCCGTGATTCAGAAGAATTCTGACCTCTTTAGACATCTTTGTTCGCTCGTTAAACCAGGCGGAACGCTCCTGTTCGTCCATCACATGCCTGACCCGGATAAGCCACGCGGACACGGCCCGGACTTTTCGAAGGTGATGAGTGCGCGTGAAGCCCTCGAAAATCTGTCGCCAAAGTGGACGATTGAGAAATATGAAGTCATTGAACGAGGCGCAAACTCAAAGCATCCCTATGACGAGCTGGTGCGTGCCCGAAAACTCGCGTAACCAAGAAAAGCGGCCAGTTGACGGCAGGCACCTGCAATGGTGCAGATCAAGGGGAATCTGGCGGGTTATTATTCGCATTTCGCCGAGCCCTAATCTTGTCCGCCTTCGCCAGAGTCCTATCCTCGCGGTGCGTGCGCAACCGTTCACCAGTCTTTTGTATCTGCTCCACACCTCTCTGGCGGCTTTGGTTGACTGCTTGTACAGAGTCGCCTACAAAACCCGATACAGACTCTTTCCACCCCCGTATTTGAAGTTCGCTTTTTTCTTCAAAGCTGAGATTAACGTGAAGGGCAAAACGCTGAATTGAGTTTTCTGCCCTGTTAGCTGCTTCGATTATCTTTCTAGCTCGTTGGTAATGCGTGGCCCAAACACTGTTCCCCAAGTTCGCAGTGGCACGAATAGAATCGTTCATTCTCAGTAACCGACAGGTTACAGATTCGATTCTTTCCTGACGTGTTCTTTGGATTGAAGCGTGGTAGCCGTCGAAGTGGTCGGGTTCGAATTCTTGTGCGTGTGCGATCTCCAAGACATAAAACCGGTCATGTAGCCAAATACTCCAGCCAAGATTACCGAGCCAGAATGAAAGGTTCTCATCTAGGCTCTGGAAGGATTTGGCTGTTTTCTTCGAGTCACCTTGGCTTGCCGCCAGTTGTTCCACCAAACTCGATATCTGCTCAAGCGCGGTCGTTTCCATGGTGTGGAGGGAGGCGCCTAGGTGACTGATCGTTAACCATTTGGTTGCTGAAACACTGTTATTTGTTCGGTAGTAATCTTCAACTTCTTTGAGAGCATTCGAGATGCCTTCGAGTTCTCCCAAAGATTCCACTTTGCTCTGTCGCAGAAGCGCGTCGAGCTTTGCGTCGATGGTCTCGAGATAATCTTTGATTTCAGCTATCGCTGCCTCGATAGCTGCTTGTGCGATTACGCTAGCTCCCGCAGTCGCGAATGCCGGGGCCAAGGTGCCAGTACTTCGTATCTCAATTTTTCGAAAAAACTGACCCGGGTTTCCGGCAAGATTGAAATCACCGCGCCGAAACGCTCCTCTCACGGGCCCTTTGGTGACGCGTTGCCTCATAAGCTTCGCCGACTCCGGGCTGAGTTTCACGTAGCGGCTTGAGCGCACTTGAAATTCGCTGAATGTGGAGAAAACATTCTGAGCGCGAAATAGGACTTGGGGAGAAACCTTTGAAACGGAAAACCCATCACAGTTATCGAACTCTTCTAAATCCTCATCCTGACTGAAGATAATGAGGCCTTCGCCATCAGAGAGGAATTCGATTTGTGATCCGGAACCCGTCATAGCCAAGACTCTACCGAAATGTGGTCCTTTTAAGAGAGATGTTTAGATCTAGAAATCTAGAATGAAGCGTCCTGGGTTTAGTTCCGCTTC
>NZ_KV793274.1:0-3126 GCF_001808405.1 Trueperella sp. HMSC08B05
CGGGTACACGGTTGGTACCCCGTCGGTGACAAAAGACGGGAGCGCGCCTGCGGCGGGGTACAACCCGCCCGCCCGGCCCCTACTGTATGTGACCCGCCAGTCTGATTCGCGCGTGCAGATCACCTGGGACACCACGCCTGACCCAGGCGCCCCTGTCCACGGGTTTAACCTTGAACAGCGTGAAGATGGTGGCACGTGGCGTCGGATCATGAACACCGCTGACGGGACGCTGCGGGGCTGGACTGACACAAGCGTGTCACGCGGCCACGTCTACGATTACCGGGTTCGGGCGGTTGGGCCGGGCGGCGAGTCGGAGTGGAACACCTACAACGGGCTGTATATGACCCCGTTTGCGCCTGCGAGTGTGGTTGCCGCCCGTGATGGGCAGGACGTGGTGGTCACGTGGGCGAACCGTGGCGTGGGCGAGTACACGACCCACGTGTGGCAAGGTAACACGACGGCGGGTGCGGCGAACTTGTCTGGTCCGCTCGACCCTGGCGTTAATAGTTTCCGGGCTACCGGCTTGGACGTGACGAAAGAGTACGTGTTCACGGTCGGGCACATCACCCCTGACGGGTTGACGGCCACCACCGTGTCGAACACGGTGCGTCTCCTTGCCGCCCCGTTGGCACCCACGAACCTCACACCAGATGGTGGCTACCAGCCCATCTACGCTAACGTGCGTTTCTCCTGGTCTCACAACCCCACCGACGGCACCGCACAGTCGAAGTACGAGTTCCGGTACCGCACGAGTCAGGGCGGGGCGTGGGCCACCGTGACTGGCACGACCTCGAATCAGTACTATTCGAGGTCGTTGCCGTCGGGGTCGATCTTCGAGTGGCAGGTGCGCACGTGGGGGCAAGACATCACGAAACCGTCGGAGTGGTCGAGCATCGCGGCAGTGACTCCCGCGACACGGCCGACAGCGTCGTTCATCTCCCCCGCCGCACAGACAACCATCACCAGTGACCGGGCCACTATCGAGTTCAGCTCCTCCCGCTACCCTGCCTCCTACACGCTCAAGGTCGAGTCCGGGGACGAGACCCGCGAGTACCAGGGGTACGGGTCGGGCCAATTCACGCGCACCTTGACCGGGCTACCGAACAACTCGGACGTCATGCTGTGGTTGAAGGTACACAACAAGGTCGAGTCCGGGGCCGTGACCCAGGCGCTCAAGGTGAAGTATGCTGCCCCGGCCGAACCCACAGGTTCCGCGAACTGGGTTGGGGACACGGGCGTCGTTGGCGTGCACGGGGTCTCACGCGACGGGCAGGTCACGACCGACCACGTCAACGTGTACCGGCAGCAGGCGGACGGCACCCTGGTGCTGTTGGGCACCCTGCCAGCGTACTCGTATGACGCTGTCCCTGACCCGGTTGCCCCGCTGACTGGGGCAACCTATGTGGTGGAGGCTGTCGCCCCCTCGGGGTCCACCACGCGTGTGGCGGTCGCGGTCGGCCCCGCCCCGGTCCAGGCCACCTATCTGAACTGGGGGGCAGGTGTGGCGAAATGGGTGCGGTTCCGGCACAACCCCACCACCACAGTGAGCACGGGGCGGGGCGTGGTCGAGCAGGAGTTCGCCGGACACGCCCTACCCAGGGTCGTGTTTACGGATCGTGTTAGTCGCCAGGTTGATATTGGTGGCACGCTTGCCGGTTTCTATGCGGGTGATACGGACAGCACCCCAGATGAGCAGGCCAGGATGCTGCTCGACGACCTGGCCATGACTGACACCCCCGTTGTTGTGCGCCTGGTCACCGGTGAAACATTCACGGGGTATGTGACCGGGGTGAAGGCATCCCGCGCGTTGTGGGGTGGCTGGCAGGCGTCCCTAACCTTTGTGGAGGCTGAGCATGCGTGAACGGTGGCTGTTTGACCTGACTGACCGTGAAGGGGCGCCCGTGCGTCGCCTAGAGAACGTGGTGTCAGCGTCCCTGGTGGGCAACGTGAACCGGCAGATCAGGTGGGATGGTCGCCTCGAATTGGGGGCAGAGTCAGGTGTGGATTGGGCGGCCGTGCGGGTGGCGGTCTCCTATCAGCGTGATAATGGGGCGCCGGAACCGTTCGGGGTGTACGTGCCCATGCTTGACACCCAAACACGGGTGGAGGGCGGCCGGGAACAGGTGTCCGAAATCGTTAACCTCTATGATCGTACGTCGATCCCCGCCGGTGACCTGATCGCGGACACCTATTCACTAACGGCCGGTGACACGGTGACCAGCCTGGTACAAGAAATTATCGAGACCACCGGTGAGCGTGGTGTTTCGATCACGCCACTAGGTGAGCGCACGCGCACCGACCTGGTATGGGACCCGGGCACAAGCAAACTGCGGATTATCAATGATTTGTTGGATGCGGCCGGGTTTTTTGCCTTGTACACGAACTACAGCGGCCAGTATGTGCTCGAACCGTACCGGGTGCCGGCGTTGCGCCCGGTGGTAGCCGCCTACCAGCCTGGCGGTCAGGACTTGTACACGCCAACCGTGGAAACCACGTTCCCAGACAGGCCAGTGAACCGTGTCGTGTTGCGTTCACGTGGGGATGGTGAGAAACCGGACTTGCTGGCGGTGGCGGAGAACACCAAGGATTTTCAGGCGACCGGGGTGTGGCGCACGAGTTTCACCGATGACGTGGAGGCCACGTCGCAGGTGGTGTTGGATCAGATGGCTGCCCGGCGCTTGGCAGAGGCCGGGCAAGCAACCTGGACGCGCACCAGAACGACGGAAATAAACCCCAATATTGGGCTGAACTCGGTGGTCTCTGGTGAGGGCGGGGGCCGTGAGGTGGTTGAGGAGATCAGTGTGCAGTGTCAGCCGGGGGCGTTAATGCAGGTCAGGACGCGGGAGGTGTACGGTGGGTAACCCGATTTTTGAGCTGTTGAAACCGGATGAGTCGGTGCAGGACCGGTGGTTTTGGGCGACCGTGACCCAGGCCTCGCCTTTGATGGTGCGTGAAGATGGGGCGCGTAGCGCGATTGGCACTACCCCGAAAACGTTGACCGCGGTTGGGGTGGGGGATCGTGTTCTGTGTTTGCGTACGGGTAGGCGCCTGTTGGTGGTGGGCCGGATGGGTGGCACGCCACCACCGGTGGTCCCGGCGGCGGGGACGGTGGTGGTTAACGGCAGG
>NZ_KV793275.1:0-3040 GCF_001808405.1 Trueperella sp. HMSC08B05
AGCTTGATAAGGCCCGCGAACTCAGAGAATCAGGGTCGACCACAGCTCAGATCTTGACCGAGCTGGGTATTAGCGAAGCGACGTTGAACAGGTGGCAGGCGACGTATGGTGCGATGAGCAGGAGCGAGGCGAAAGAGTTGCAGCGTCTGCGCGATGAGAACACGCACCTGAAACGGCTACTGGGTCAGGCCGAGCTGGAAAAAGCAGCATGGAAGGAATTGGCAGAGGGAAACTTCTAGGCCCGGCTCGCCGTCACGATGCCGTGTGGCATCTGGTCGAGCTGGGCTATTCCCAGAGACTGGCATGCAAGGTTGTTGGGCTCTCACGCTCAGCCTACCGGCGCGCTAGAGACCGCGATCATGGGCCTGATAAGTATGCGGGTCTGCGTCAGTGGATGCATGAGTTCGCTAAGGATCACCGCCGGTGGGGACACCGGCGCGTCTGGGTCAAGGCTCTTGGCCTGGGCTACGGGGTGTGCCGGGAAACATTCCGCCGCTTATGGCGCGAAGAAGGCCTGCGCGTGTTGCCACGGAAGAAGCGCAAACGCGTCGATGGTAGCGGCTGGGTGGATGTGCCTGCGGGGCAATACCCGGGTGATGTGTGGGCGCTGGATTTCCAGTTCGACTCGACCTGGCACGGCAAGACGATCAAGATCTGCAATATTATCGATGAATATACCCGCGAACACCTCGCCTTCGCAGTCGATAAGAAACTTGATGCGGGCTCGGTCATCGAGCTGCTCGACCTAGCCTCGCTTGCACATGGCGGACGCCCGCGGGTGATCCGGATGGATAACGGGCCCGAATTCATCGCTCAGGCTCTCAAAGACTGGGCAGCCGAGGACGAGACGATCCAAGCCTTCATCCCGCCAGGCGAGCCGTGGCATAACGGGTTCGTTGAGTCTTTCCATAACCGGATGCGAGACGAGCTCCTCGAAGACAACAGTATCGAGGACCTTGATCACGCCCGAACCCTCGTGGCACAGTGGTCACACCGGTACAATACCTTCCACCCGCACTCTTCCCTGGGCTACCTCAGTCCACGGGAATACGCGGAACAATGGAAACAAGAAAACACGGTCAACGCTTAAACCACGTGGACCTAATTCTTAGGCCACCCCACCCCCCCCAGCTTGGCCTGCTGGGTTTCGAGCTCGCGAGTGTTATACACGGTTTTGTCGAGCAGGTGCATGGTGTCATCAAGCACGTCAACACGTGATAGAAAGACCCCCGGACGGGTCTAGTCGCTAGCAACACAAACAAATTCAATCGCTTATTGTTTAGATGTTCTCTTGAAGATACCCCTTGAGTGGACGCAAACGACGGTTTGGTGGGCGCAAACACCTGGTTCGACCTAGTTTTAGCAAACTTTTTGACTGCAAAACTGTCTAAGGGCTACTGCCGTCGATCATTCGCGCTCAAAGCAAACGCAGCCCGGAATATCTCCATGCCGCGTAGGCAAAAAGTTGACCCAACTAGCCGGTTGCGAGTTTTTTTAATTGAATAATTAGGTTCACCTAAGCTAATTCAGGTAGTATTTTGTTGTGTCAAAGAATCCTTCCATTCCGCAAAGTGATCGCTCTACAAAAACCGCCGCCGGGCATTGGGTGCTGGCGCGCGCCGGGAAACGGGTCTTGCGTCCCGGTGGCCTGAAGCTCACCACGCGCATGCTGGATAAAGCAGATATTTCCGGCCGCGAAGTGGTGGAATTCGCCCCAGGTTTGGGGCGAACAGCGAAACTCATAGTCGACCGCGGCGTTTCCTCATATGTAGGAGTCGACCAAGATCCCGATGCCGTCGCAAACGTGCAAGACGTCGTCACCCCGCATGGCGGAAAGGTTATTAACGCGCAAGCCCAGAACACCGGCCTGCCAGACGCCTCGGCTGACGTAGTGATTGGCGAAGCCATGCTGACGATGCAGGGCGAAAAGGGCAAGGACGAGATCGTGGCCGAAGCGTTTCGGCTGCTCGCTCCAGGCGGCTGCTACGCGATCCACGAGCTTGGGCTCACCCCCAACGATATTGACGCCCAGCTTGCCGACAACTTGCGTAAGCAGTTGGCCCAGACGATTCGCGTCAACGCCCGCCCGCTAACAGAAAACGAATGGTGCAAGGTGCTTGAAAACGCTGGCTTTACCATCGAATGGGTTGGTTTCGAGCCGATGGCGTTGCTATCGCCGCGACGCAATCTAGCCGACGAAGGGCTGCTCGGGGTAGCGCGCATTATCAAGAATGTTCTCCGCGACAAGGATCTACGCCAGCGTATTTTGACCATGCGCGCCACGTTCAACGAATACAAAGATCAGCTCACCGGAATCGCGGTCGTTGCCCGCAAACCCAAGACGCAAGAAGACTGAAGAAAGAACACCAGAAATGAGTGACCCCAAACCCCTCCCGACGGCCATGCTCGGCTTCATAGACAACCTCGCCGACCGCATCGAATACGCAGAAAATTCCACCGTCTCAAAGACGCTTATGCAGGCAGAAGGCGTTAACGTCGTGCTGTTCTCTTTCGACAAGGACGAGGAGCTCTCGGAACACACCGCGGCCATGCCCGTAATAGTGCAAGCCCTAGAAGGCGAACTAGAAATCACCGGCGACGGCAAGACCGTCATATTGAAGCCAGGAGGCCTGGTTCACTTCACGACGAGACTCCCCCACGCGGTAAAAGCCCTGACCAGGGCAAAAATGGTGCTCTACATGCTCAAGTAGAGCGGATGGCAGTTCGGGGGCACAGTCTCTCGCGCCCGTCCCTAAATCTATTCACGCGGTTTTCTCACGACTAGTAGGTTCAGAACCTACTAGTCGTGAGAAAAACTTATATTCCCATCTAAGTGCTAAGCATCTCGTTAGGTCTTACTTCCTAATGGAACCGAAGCCCCAGTTTCCGATAGAGATCGAACGGGCCGAAGTAACTCACGTTCATGGCATCACAGGCATCCGGAATCTTAATCTTCCTCTTCGAGTTGGGCGCCGGTTGCTCTGAAGTAACTACAAGACACTTTCTGCTATGGGTTGCGTCCCTTAGTGTGGTGTAACGC
>NZ_KV793276.1:0-974 GCF_001808405.1 Trueperella sp. HMSC08B05
CGGGCGCGTGTTGGCATAAGAAAACCGCCCCCTCCGGGCGGCCATATAGTTAATCAAATCTTGACCTGTAGGCATTTTTTGGGCCCTCATCGTCTATCTCCTAGCCCATGCGACGAGCGGGCGGCGGAGGCGGGGCACCATCCTCACCCCACGCCAAAAGCTCCACAATGTATTCTTCGGCGGCGTCCACCTTCGCTTCCATCAGCCCCAGGCGCACCTTCAACTCAGAATTCTCATCACGCGAATCGCCCAGCTCATTACGCAAACGGTAAATCTTGTCATCCATCTCATCCATACGCTTCACCGCGTCAGCCGCTCGCGCGTCGGCCTCAGCCGCCCGCGCCTCACTCTCCTTCGCCCGAGCCTCCAGCCGGTCCACCATGAAACTCACACGGTCCAACTCAGCCTTCTGCTTACCCAACTTGTACTGCACCCGATGCCCATACAAGACACCAACCAGGCCAAGAATCGCAACCACGAGCGCGCTAAACGCGGCAAGCTGCGGAGCGTTAAAAACGAACTCCACTATGCGTCCACCTCATCCGCACTGTGACACGGCACCTCAAAACGTGTGATCGCGGAGGCCACTGCCGCCATGATGTCCGCGTCGGGCACCACTGCCGGGTCAAACCCGATACGCCCGTGCGCGCCAGGGTACGGCTCACTCGATACCGCGTACTGGTAAGGGACAGCTACCTTGTCGTAGGCGGCCACGTGCCATAGGTAGGCCGACATGAAAAACGCGGGGTCGCTCACCCCCAAGCGCACCGTAGCGGCCTTAACCCGGTCCTGAAAATCCTCATCTGCGACGATCCTACCCACCGTCGCCAACGCAAAATCACTCATCCCTAAAACTCATCCTTCCGTCTCATAGTTTCACTAACTGCCAGCACAAGTACGTCCATGCCGTCGTTGAACTGTTGCCGATCTGTGTCACGTACAAGCGCTGCTTACCATTCACGGGCACGTGTTGG
>NZ_KV793277.1:0-617 GCF_001808405.1 Trueperella sp. HMSC08B05
CTAGGGCGCGCACCTGGGCATGTGTCTAAACTGCCCCCGTTCAGTTTGTTTACCCATTAGGGGCGGTGTTCGTGCTACCTAACGCGCGAAGAAAATGAGTGTTTATCATGTGCTACACGTTTGAGGGCGACACGCTCAAGCAATTGGGCGTTGTCCCGGTGGATGAGTGGGAGCGTGAGGACCTGCCGCTGTTTGATGGGTCTGATCGGTTCGAGCTGATCGTGAATAGCGGCGCTTGGGCTCTCACTGATGGGTGTGACGATCTTGCGGGGTGTGAGGATGTGGGCCGTTGCTACCCGGGGTTGGGTTGGCCCGATAGTGAGACTGACGCGGTGCGCGCAATGGTCATGGTGCTTGATGCGGCGCGGGGCGTGCTTGCCGGGCACGGGTTCGTGATCGACGAAGGCGACGTGTTGGACGCGGGTACTAATGGCGGGGGCACGTTCGCGTGGTCCCGGTTCCCGGTGCGGTTCATCGGGCGTAATTGATCGAGTCGGATTTTAGGTGCGTGGCCCGCGCGGGTTAATTGCGGGCGGGCCGCGCGTGACAAACAAAGATTTTCATAGAAAGGCGAGTGTTTATCGTGGAGAAGTTTATCAAGTCGGATCGTGGTTTGG
>NZ_KV793278.1:0-58802 GCF_001808405.1 Trueperella sp. HMSC08B05
CAGCGCAACCGATGGTTATGTGGTGACCAATACTAAGGACACCCCGCCGCCTTCACGGCCCCCATTGGTTCGCACAGGTATAGCAGTTGGAGGCCTGGCAGGAGTGGGCGTGGCCCTGCTCGCTGCGGGAATCTGGGCTGTATCCAAACGCCGCCGCGTGTAAGCAAGCGCGGGTGGGTCCGCAAATCTGCGGGCCCACCCGGCTAACATGAACTAGCTTCCTCATTATTTATGCAGCTAGCTCATGCAAAACACAAACACCTCCCAGCTAATGCCTGGGAGGTGTTTCGTTATAGATATCCGGTCACATAAACTCTGTGCGATTAGTGCCCGTCAGAAAAATCCAACGCGCACCAATAAGGACCATCACGTCAGATCAGATCATCGCCTAGACAATCCGCAACCATCCACACCGCGCGATCCTTAAACTCTGGTGAATACCTTTTCGCCATGTTCCTAATACTCTCAAAACAGGTAGGAACAAAACTCACTACGCTTCAAGAGCTCTCGACTCGGCGCACAACAAACTGCAAGCCCTCATCCAAACGTTTACCACGGAGAGGCTACACGACACCCGCAAAGTCCCCGCGATCCGCCCCACGCCGATGCCCGGCAGGGCTACACGCTGGAGACCGGCGAGGAAGATCCACGACCAGATCGAGAGCCGCGAGGAGTTCGTGCGGGGCGCTCGTGCGGCGGCTCGTGGTGGAGGACACCTACGAGGGCCAGACCCGGGGCTATCTCACCGCCTACGAAAACGACATTAAGCGCGCCGACTCATGGGACGATCTCAAGGCGTTCTCGGACCTGGCGACCATCGCCCTATAACCGGGTTTGCTCACTCCTCCGCTTCGAGCTGCTTGAGGGTGCGCCCATCGGGCAACTGCCAGGTGACGTTGCCGCTCAGCGACGCGCCGCCCACAAAGCCCGCCGCCGCTGACGGCGAGGTGAAGAGGAGGTCCTTGGTGATAACGCCGTCTGCGGTGATGGAGGCCGCGTACTTCTCGCGATTCTTGACCACGCTGCCGGGGACGCTCTTGGTCATCGTCGGCGAAATGTGGCTACCGGCCATGACAACGAATCCCTCCGAGGTGCGGGTTCCAGTCGCCTTCACCTTGCCGTAGCGGAAAGTGAAGATCGGGCCGCCGTCCTCCGGAGCCTCGACCACCTCGACCACGCGCTTCTTCGCGAGCAACGGCTCGAAGACCTTGTAACCAAGCGTGCCGACGATCAAACGCGCGTAGGAGATGAACTCGTCCATCTCACTCTCCTTCTCCTCGGTGATGTTGCCCAGCGCCGGGTCGTTCCCATTCATCACCTGATAGCGCCCCGCCTCAAGCGCCATGTTGCGGAAGCGATTTTCAAGGTAGCTGATCTCGGTCTGCCCGAAGGAGTTGTCGCGCGTGGTGAGCGCGACCGCCTCGTTCCACCAGTCCTTATCAGTGTCGCGCTTGTGCTCCTCCCACCGGTTGAGGATGCCCAATCCGTTCTTCCGCGCGGCCGCCTGGCCGATGTAGACCACGGGCTCGTCCGTGGTCGGGTCCGCACCGAAGAGCAGGTACACGCCAGTTTGCTTCAGTGCATCGATGTTGCGCGCCTCGTCCAGCATCGTGCGGGGAATCTTGTATGCCACGCCCGTCCAATTGGCCAGCGTGCATTTGATCCGGCCGTTCGGATCGCCGTCCATCAGGAACAGATTGATTGACTTGCCAGCCACCCTTGCACCTCTTCTCGCTTGTCTCTGCAATCCTACCTACCCGCGCGCCGGCAACAAGCTCGTCTTCGTTCACTTCACGTTGTCAAGGTATTCGATCGCCTCCGCAGCGTTGTCGAACGTCGCCCCGTCATCGGCTATCTCCCCTGCGAGGATGCGCTCCGTGTGAGCAATAGCTTCGGCGGTCACGCGGTTCGGGACATTCAACGTGGGACGAATCGGCAGGCCCTGCTCACGCACCGCCTGCGTGAGGAACATGTTTAACGCGGTCGACAGATCGAGGCCCAACGAGCGGAACAGCTTCTCCGCTTCATGCTTCGTTCGAGCATCTATACGAGAGTTATCCGCGTCATCTGATACTCACTCTTCCTTGCCATCATCGCCCCCCTGAGTCGTCCGTACATCCAGTGTGCGCACACCATACACCAATGGCTAGGAGCAAATCTCACAGTCCCTACAGCAGCCGCATGTACGCCCGCGTCTTCTTCGCCGCCCACTCGTACTGGGAGCTGGTCGCTGACACGAAGTAGAACCCCAAACTCGTCGACACCGTCTAGTCAAAGCACTTCTTCGTGAACAGCTCCTCGTCACTAAAGCCAGCGATCATGTCCAACACCCGCAGGTGGGAGGCCGCTAGGAGCTCGCAGGCGTGCTCGTACGTCGTGCCCGAATGCGCGGCCGCGAAGCGCTCGTTGAGCTCGCCGTAGGTGCGCCACGTATACGGCTCGGGGAAGAAGGACGCCGGCGCCCACCCGCGTGGGCGCTGGTGCTACCTGGCGTTGTTCGCGGTTGCCGAGTTCGCCGTCTTCGCCGGCCCCTCCGCCGGCCCGGAGCCGACCGTGCCATGCTCCCCCGGCGCCCGGCCCAGCGCTACTCATCTGGTTAGTCAAGCGCGGGCACGAAAAACCCGGAAACCTCGATTTCTCGCGGTTTCCGGGCCACCTGTGGAGCTAAGGGGATTCGAACCCCTGACCTCTTCCATGCCATGGAAGCGCGCTACCAACTGCGCCATAGCCCCTCAAGACTTGATTTATACTACTCAGTTCTCCCCGTCCGCGCCAATCCAGGACCTCCCCCAGTGGGTGAAACGGCTCACTACCTGGCGGTTAACATGGGCCACCGCTCGGGGCGGGACTCACGGGCGCCACCGCCGGGCCTCAGCCCTCCACGCCCACATTGTAGGATCGCAACCGCCACACCGGATTCGCCGCCGGCCTCGGCTCGAGCACTGCCCAGTGGCAGTTGTCCATCCCCTGCAGGCCCACCCACTCGGACGGGTTCTGCCCCAGCATGCTCATCACGCCGTTCGCAATCGACCCGCCGTGGGCCACGAACACGATCGTCACGACGTCGTCCCCGCCGACCACGCCAACAACCCCGCCACCCGCGCCATTGCCCTCGCCAGCTACGCGCGCCTCACCAAGCTCCCGAATCACGTCGGCCAGTGCTCGCTCGATGGCCTCGTGCACGCGCTGCCCGCAGGCCTCCCGGGTCTCGACCCCGACTCCTTCGGGTTCCCGCCCCTCGCGCCAGGCGTGCCATTGTTGAGGGTCGCGGGCACGGATCTCGTCGGAGCTGAGCCCCTCCCATGGGCCGTAGGCCCGCTCACGCAGGCCGGCATCGGGCAGCACCTCCAGCCCAGTCACATCCGCAAGATACTGCGCCGTTTGCAACGCGCGCCCCAAATCCGAGGAGTAAATCCGCGCGGGCTTCATTCGCGCCAGCGCACCGGCAGCAGCGGCCGCCTGCGCGTGCCCGACCTCATTGAGCGGATAGTCCTGCGACCCCTGGATCCGCAGCGAGGCATTCTGAACCGTCTGGCCGTGCCGCCAAAAAACCAGCCTCAGCTTCACGCCTCATCAGCGGCCGCCGGCGCGCCCCCGTCTTCAGCATCGCTGTCGTCTTCGTCGTCGCCCGCATCGTCAGCCGAGCGGGCGGCACGAGCCGCAAGATCGTCGTCGGCCGGCGCGAAGTAGTCCGCCAGCGACGAACGCGGCCCCTCCTCCACCGTCACGTCCTCGGGTAGCTCAATGACCGGGCAGTCGCCCCACAACCGCTCGAGCGCGTAGAACTCGCGGTCCTCGTCCTGCTGGACGTGCACCATGAGATTACCAAAGTCGAGCAGGACCCAGTGAGCCTCCCCCTCCAGCCCCTCGCGGCGCAGCCGCTTCACGCCGATTTTGTACATCCCCTCTTCGATCTCATCAACCAGCGCGCGCACCTGCCGCTCCGACGAGCCGGAGACAACCAGGAACACGTCCGTGATCACAAGCCGCTGGGACACGTCGATCGCGGTGATCGACGTCGCCTTCCCAGCTGAGGCGGCGCGCGCCGCCGCGATGGTCTGTTCGATCGTTTCCGGTGTAGCTGTCACGGTGTCCTTTCAGTTACAACAGCAGGGCAGAAAAATCGTTCACGACGCCGGGCATCGGCTCCGACAGGAAGGTCATGTTGATCCACGACCCGCCGAGGTAGCCGACGATTGCGGCTATGAGGACGAGGATGATGAAGTTGAGCCAGGTGCGGCGCGGGGCCTCGACCTCGGTGTCGGGGGCGGGATCGTCGGCGACGTCGACCTCAACCGCGGGCTTCGGTGCGGGCGTCTTCTCGGCCACGGGGGCCGGCACGGGGGCGGTGGCGTGCGCGGGCTCGGCGGCGTCGCCGGCCTCCTCACCGCGGCTGGTCATCGCCAGGAAGCGGTCACGGAGGGAGTCTTCGGGCTCGTCGTCATCCAGGTCCACCTCCGGCTCAGCCTGCTCGGCCTCGGCCGCCGCCTGCACGGGCACGGCCGGCTTAGCCACTTCGGCCGCGGGCTCCTCCTCGGGCTCGGCGGCCTCGAAGCGATCAAACACTGACTTGCGCTCATGCTGGACCGGCTCCGGCGCCTTGACGGCCTCCATCGCCTGAGTAGGCTCCCCAACATCCTCGGAATTTGCCGACTCCCCAGTCTCCACATTCTTCGGCACTTGCTCGCCAGCCTCGCGCTGTGCCAGCTCACGCAGTTCCTTGCGCGACGGGCGGCGAAGGCGCAGCTCCGTGGTGTCGTAAACCGGCGGGGTGTCGGTGGGCGCGTCGAGCAGGCCCTGCTCGCGCATCTGACGCCGACTCAGCCGTGGAGTTTCCTCACTCATTCTTCCTCCTTGCCCTCGGCGGTGGCGTGGATCGACACCGGGTCGAGGGAGGTCGTTGTGGCCTCGTTCGTTATATATAAATGATACTTGTTTATGTACTGCACTACGCCATCGGGCACCAAATACCACACGGGCACGCCCTCGCTGGCGCGATTGCGGATAGAAGTAGATGAGATGGCCATGGCTGGGATGTCCACGAGCGACACCGAGTCCTCCGGCAACCCCGACACGTCCAGCACGTGCCCCGGCCGGTTCACGCCCACGAAGTGCGCCATGGCCCACAGGTCCGCGTTGTCTTTCCAGTCGAGGATCTGGGGCAGGACGTCGGCGCCGGTGATGAAGTAGAGGTCGGCATCGGGGTGGAGAGCCTGCAGGTCGCGCAGGGTATCCACCGTGTAGGTGACACCGCCGCGCTCGATATCCACACGCGAGACGGAAAAGCGCGGGTTGGACGCCGTCGCGATCACGGTCATGAGGTAGCGGTGTTCGGCGAGCGTAACCTTGCGGTCCTTCTTGAAGGGCTGTTCGCCGGTGGGCACGAAGATGACCTCGTCGAGATCATAGAAGTGCTGGACCTCCGAGGCCGCCACGAGGTGCCCGTGGTGAATCGGGTCAAACGTGCCGCCCATGATCCCGATTCGCCGCCGACGCCCCGGCTCCCCCGCCGGCGTCGGAATATCTGGCAGCTCCTCCACGACACGCAGCCTCTGCGATTCGGCCATACCGTCTCCTTCCGTTAGGTCAATTGAACCAGCTCAGCCCGCGGGCGTCGAGGTGGTGCGGACTTTCGCCTTGTTCACGACGGCGTCCGGGCGGGTTCACGACAGCGTCGGGTCGCGTTGGCGCCGACGGCCGGGCGCGGTCACGACTGCGGGGCCGGCGCGCCCTCACTCAGAGCGGAAAACGAGCCCGGGCGCGGGCGGGGTGCCGTATCCTTGGAATAAATTTGCGGCGAACGCGTTGGAGCCGCTGATAGCCGACCCGGTGTGCTCATCGCGCACCCGACGAAAGGAAACCGATGGCAACTGTCGAAGTGACCGCAGAGAACTTTAACGATACCGTCCGCGAGGGCACCGTCCTCCTCGACTTCTGGGCTGAGTGGTGTGGTCCGTGCAAGCAGTTCGGCCCCACATTCGAGGCCGCATCCGAGCAGCACCCCGACATCACCTTCGGCAAGATCGACACCGAGGCCGAGGGCGAGCTGGCGCAGAGCTTCCAGATCATGTCGATCCCCACTCTCATGATTTTCCGCGACGGAATCCGCATCTACGAAAGTGCGGGCGCCCTTCCGCCGGCGGCCCTCGAAGATCTCATCACGCAGGCCAAGGCCCTCGACATGGATGAGGTGCGTCGGAAGATCGCTGAGCAGGAGGCGCAGAACTAAGTATGTGGGGCCAATGATGCACCACGGAACCTGGTGGGGGAGGCGAAGCAGGAGCTTCGCCTCCCCCACCAGGTTCCGTGGCTTTCATATTAACGACGCCGGTCTGACAGGCGCGTGAGCAATGTGCTGGCACCTGGCAGAACGGCGTCGAACGTGAAGCGGGGAATATCTGACTACTGCTGCTCAAGCTTGGCGCGCGCATCAATCAGCGGCAGCACGCCCTTGAGCACCGAGGCCAGGTCAGTGGGCAGGGAGGCAGGAACCAGGATGACGCCATCGGCGGCGCCCAGGCCCACATAGGATTCGATCGCGTCGGCCACGTTGTAGACCGTACCGAGCACCGACGCGATGCCCGGGAACAGGTCGCAGTCGTTCATGTCCTCAATCAGCAGCGCCCGCTCCTCCGCCGCCGCCACCGAGCGTGAAATCACCACGCCAAGCTCCATGAACACCAAGATATCCTTGCCGATCTCCTTGCCCGCGGCCTGGATCGCGAAACGGGCGTTACGCGCAGCGTACGGATCGCGGACACGCAACCGGACGACGTCGGCGATCCCCGCCACGATAGCTGCACGCTCGGCGGACACAGCCGGGTCCGTGATGATGACCGTGACCTTCACGCCAGCGCGGCGCGTCTTGCGGGCCGCCTTCTCAATCCCCGCGAAATCGGAGTCCGTGTGCAGGGGCATCGTGATGCCCGCCCAGCCCTCGCGCTGAGCGGCGAGCGCAGCAGTGGCCACCTCGATATCAGCAGGTGTCGGCTCGATCCCCGCGAAAATCCCAGCGGTCGACACGTCGGCGAGCTTAGCAGCCGCGTGGACGGCGTCGTGAGAACAATCGCGCGAATCGACGTCGGTGCTGGTCAGGAAACGCGAATCGAGAGTAACGAAGTCGATGCCGCCGGTCTGCGCGGCGCGGACGGACGCAGCGAGGCGGGGGAAGTTCAGGTAATCGATGCAGTCGTCGAAGCCGACCGGGACACTCGCGCCGAGCAGCGACAGATCCACGCCAATCCACGTGGTGGCGAGGGTGCCGGGGCCAGTGGCATCGATGTCGACGGGTGCGGGATTTGAGACTTGGCTAGGGACAGAGATTTCGACAGTCATTCTTATGTTCCTTAAATAGACCGCTCCTGCGGTCAACTACAGATTTTTCGTGGATTCTTGTGTATCAGTGCATTCGCCAGGCGAACTTGAACATAAGGTGGTGCGCAATAATTACGTGGGAATGGATGGCAGTAATGTCTCGAGCGATCATCGTCATTCCTTTCATGTACGGGCGCACATAGAGCCGAAGCTAATCTGACAACCATGAATGATTATTCATCCGCTTGTGTTGAATGAGTATTCAAGTGGTTACTCTGAAACTACCCCGTAGGTTAGGCGTGGTCAATTGAGCAGCAAGCAAACAGCGCCAATACCGCCGGCTGAGCTCCCACAGCTCACTATCTGGACAGAAGAAAACCGCGAGATTTCAGCGAAAAACGCTGGTGCGCGGCTCGTTTGTGACATTGGGCACCACGCGCCTGTCTCGCGCGAGCACTGAGGGCGCCCTGCCGGGACCTCTTTCCCAAGAAACGCGTCAAAAAATACGCGCACTCCTCGCGTGAGGCTTCACTATTTCTACGCGTTGCGCGATTGGCCGCCGCATAATAATGCAGCCGGCCGGCTAAGCCGCTCCTCCGACAGAAGTCGTGAAAATACCGGTTGACGATTGCTATAGGCACCCGGTCGACCTCACGTTCACGAGTTGTGCCGGCGGACCCCAGGGTACTGGCAGCCGCCGGAGCCCGGCTGGCCCTACTCCTGGCCCGGGTCCGTCCACATCCCGCTCTCGCGGTCCATCCACAGCTCCTGGCGGGCCGCCTCCTTGGCGTCCATCCGCTCGTGGAAGGCCGCCTTGCGCTCGCGCCGCGTGGCGCGCGTGTTCTGCTCGAGCCGGGCGTCCGTACCGCGCGGCGAGAGCAACTCGGCACCCGTGGAAATCGTGGGCTCCCAGTCGAAGATGACTCCGCCGTCCACCGGCCCAATCACCACCGTGTCGCCTTCCTTGGCGCCCATCTTCATGAGCTCCTTCTCCACCCCGAGCAGGTTGAGGCGGTCGGCGAGGTATCCCACGGCCTCGTCGTTGGAGAAGTCGGTCTGGTTGACCCACCGCTCCGGCTTGCGGCCCCGGATCTGGTAGAACGGCCGCCCGCCCTTGGTGTGTGCGGTGATGGTGAACCCGCCCTCGTCCTGCGCCACAGGGCGGATGATCGGCCTGGCCTGCGGCACGATGTCGGCCGCGCGGATCTCCTCCACGATCGAGGCCAGCGCGAAGCCCAGCTCTCGTAGCCCACGCCGCGCCAGCGCCGACACTTCGAAGACGCGCAGCCCGCGCCCCTCCAGGTCGGCCCGCACGAAGTCGGCCATGTCGGCCGCATCGGGCATATCTACCTTGTTCAGCACCACTACGCGCGGGCGCTCCATAAGCGGCACACGGTCTTCCATGGGCGGGATCTGGTCCGCATAGGCGGCGAGCTCAGCCTCGATCACGTCCAGATCGCAGATCGGATCACGGTCGCTCTCCAACGCCGCGCAGTCAATGACGTGCGCGATGACCGCACACCGCTCGATATGCCGCAGAAACTCGTGCCCAAGCCCCTTGCCCTCGGAAGCACCGGGAATCAGCCCAGGCACGTCGGCCATCGTGAACCGCACGTCGCCGGCCTGCACCACGCCCAGGTTCGGCACCAGCGTGGTGAACGGGTAGTCGGCGATCTTCGGTCGCGCGGCCGACATCGCCGCAATGAGCGACGATTTTCCAGCCGACGGAAAACCCACCAGCGCCACATCCGCCACCGACTTCAGCTCAAGGATGAGCGTGCGCTCCTCCCCATCCTCGCCCAGCAGCGCAAACCCGGGCGCCTTCCTCTTCGGGGACGCCAGCGCGGCGTTGCCAAGCCCGCCGTAGCCACCCAACGCGGCCAGGAACTCCTCGCCCTCCCCCACGAGGTCAGCCAGGATGTTGCCATCTTCGTCCTTGACAACCGTGCCGGACGGAACCGCCACCACAAGGTCCTCCCCGCGCTTGCCGTGGCGCATGTCGCCCTCGCCAGGCTTGCCGTTTTCAGCCTTAAGATGCGGGGAATGATGCAGCAACAGCAGGGTGGATTCCTGGGCGGACACGCGCAGGATCACGTCGCCGCCGTGCCCGCCGTTCGCCCCGTCGGGCCCGCCCAGCGGCTTGAACTTCTCCCGGCGCACCGACGTCGCGCCGTTGCCGCCCTTACCCGCCGTAATATGCAGGGTCACTCGGTCCACAAAACTTGCCATGAATCCCGCCTCCAACTGCCAAAAAACTGCAGAAAGGGGTGGAAGGCTAGGCCCTCCACCCCAATTCTAAAAACTTGCGCTTACGCCTGCGCCATCACGCTGACCGTCTTGCGGTTGCGCTTGACACCGAACTCGACAACGCCCGACTCGAGCGCGAACAGGGTGTCGTCCTTACCGCGGCCGACGTTGGCACCCGGGTGGTACTTGGTACCGCGCTGGCGCACGAGGATCTCGCCCGCGTTCACGGCCTGACCGCCGAAGCGCTTGATGCCGAGTCGCTGCGCATTGGAATCGCGACCGTTCTTAGTAGAACTCGCGCCCTTCTTAGTTGCCATCTCTAGACCTTTCTAAAAGCTCGTACCTGGTGCCGAATCTAAGCGATCTCAAGGACCTTGAGGCGGGTCAGCGGCTGGCGGTGACCCTGACGCTTACGGTAACCCGTCTTGTTCTTGTACTTGACGATCGAAATCTTCGGGCCCTTCTCGTCACGAACGATTTCGGCGGTCACCTTGGCGGAAATGCCATCGGCAGCGGTGGTGATCTTGTCACCGTCGACGAGCATGATCGGCTCAAGCTCGACCTTGTCGCCAGCTTCGCCGTCAATCCTGTTCGTAACCACGATGGACCCGACGGACACCTTCTCCTGGCGGCCGCCTGTCTTCACAATCGCGTAAACCACGTTCAGCTCATCTCTGTCGATTGGTGCACGTCTCCGTGCTCTTGAAAAATTGGTGCGCTCAATGCGCCGAGTTACAAGTTTACTGGCAAGCCCAAGCCGGAACAAGTCCGCCGGGCGCGACGATCACCACATTCCCGTGGCGTGTCACGCCCGCCGAACCTACTTCTCCGCCTCACCCTTGGCGGGGAACGTCATGATCGCCGCCGTGTTCGAGCCCGGCGTGATCGTTCCCGACGACGACACCCTGCGGCGCCTCTGCCTCTTCGGCTCGGCCTCGGCTCCGGTTTCTGCCGGCGCATCAGCCTTGGTCTCAGTCTTTGCGGGCGCCTTCCGCGCGGGCCGCGCAGCCTTGGCCGCGGGCTTCTCAGCCGCTGCCTCCGCCTTCTCGCCGCCCGACTTCTCGGCCGCCGCCACTTCGCCGGCCGTCTTCTCAACCGTCTTCCCACGCGAGCCGCCCGACCGGCGTCGGCCGGAGCTGCGACGCGAGCTCTTCGACTTGTCCTCAGACTCCCCCGCCTGTTCGGCTGGGGCCTCCTCCGACTCGTGCTTGGACGACGCAGCGGCCGCGATGTTGGCAAGTGCCGCGCGGACCTCGTCGTGCTTCGGGTCTTCCTCCGCGGCAACCGGCGCGGCCGGCTGCTGCTGGCGGCGCGGGGTCGTCCGGGGGTTCTGAGCCTCGGTCTCGCCGCGCTCGACGGGGTGCTCATGGGTGATGTACCCGCGCCCGTCGCAGCACTCGCACGTGGTGGAAAAGGCCTCCACGAGGCCCTGACCCACGCGCTTGCGGGTCATCTGCACGAGCCCGAGCGAGGTCACCTCGGCCACCTGGTGGCGGGTGCGGTCGCGCCCCAGGCACTCCACCAGGCGGCGTAGCACCAGGTCGCGATTCTCTTCGAGGACCATGTCGATGAAGTCGATGACGATGATGCCGCCGATGTCACGCAGGCGCAGCTGGCGCACGATCTCCTCCGCGGCCTCGAGGTTGTTGCGCGTCACTGTCTCTTCGAGCGAGCCGCCCGCGCCGGTGAACTTTCCGGTGTTGACGTCGATCACCGTCATGGCCTCCGTACGCTCAATGATGAGAGACCCGCCCGACGGCAGGAAAACCTTGCGGTCGAATGCCTTGGACAGCTGCTCGTCCACGCGGGAGGCTGCAAAAATGTCCTTCTCACTCGTCCAGTGCTCGAGGCGGTCCACCAGCTCCGGCGACAGCTCGGCCACGTAGTCGTGGATCGTCTGCCACGCCTCATCACCCGAAACCTTGAGCTCCTTGAAGTCCTCATTAAAGATGTCACGCACCACGCGCACGGCCAGCTCCGGCTCGCTCTTGAGCATGGAGGGGGCGTTCTTCGCGGACTTGGACTTGGCCTGAATGTCCGCCCAGGCCTTGACCAGCCGGTCGACGTCGCTCTGGATCTGCTCCTCGGTAGCGCCCTCGGCGGCCGTGCGGACGATGACGCCGTGCTCGGCGGGCACCACGCGCTTGAGGATGTCCTTCAGGCGCGTGCGCTCCTTCTCCGGCAGCTTGCGTGAGATGCCGGTCATCGACCCGTCCGGCACGAGCACGAGGTGGCGTCCGGCCAGCGTGATCTGGCCGGTCAGGCGCGCGCCCTTGTGGCCGATCGGGTCCTTCGTGACCTGCACGAGCACCGTGTCGCCGCTCTTAAGCGCGTCCTCGATCTTGCGCGGCTTGCCGTTCATACCCACGGCGTCCCAGTTGACCTCGCCCGCATAAAGCACGGCGTTGCGGCCCTTGCCGATGTCAACGAACGCGGCCTCCATCGAGGGCAGTACGTTCTGCACGCGGCCAAGGTAGACGTTGCCGACCATCGAGGTCTGCGTGTGGCGTGCCACGTAGTGCTCGACCAGCACCCCGTCCTCCAGCACCGCGATCTGGTTGAGGCCGTCCTGCTCGCGCACGAGCATCGTCCGGTCTACCGCCTCGCGGCGCGCCAGGTACTCCGACTCCGAGATCGACGTCCGACGACGCCCTGCCCGGCGCCCCTCCTTCCGGCGGCGCTTCTTCGCCTCCAGGCGGGTGGAACCCTTCGGGGCGGTCACCCCGTCGTCGGCCTCCTCGGTGCTGCGCCGACGACGGCGCCGGCGCACGGTTGTCGACGACTCCGACTCCTCCTCGGCATCCTCAGCGTCAGATTCGGCGGCGGCCTCCTTGGGCTGCTCGGCCTCGTCCTTGTCCTTATCCTTGGCGCTTCGCTGGTTGGCCTTGGCGTTGCCGTCGGACTTCTGGCGGCGCGAGCGCTTCGGCGGCGCCTCCTCGCCCGTCTCCTGCGACTTCTCGGCCGACTTCTCAGCCGACTCGTTGCCAGCCTGCGCCTCGTCCGCCGACTTGCGCCCGCCGCGGCGGCCACGCCGGCTGCGGCTCTTCGTGGACTCCTCTGAGCTGTCCGAGTTCGCCTCCGCGCCCGAATGCGCGGCCGGTGCTTCGGCGTCGTCGTCGCGGCGGCGGCGAGAACGGACGGCCCGGGTCATGTCGGGCTCCTGGAAAAGGAGGGTGGTCATGGGCGCAACGTTTGCGCGTTCGTTGGCATCGTCTGCCATAGGTATCTCCTAGCAAGGCCGTGTGCATCCACGCCTTATGGAGTCTGGTCGCGGCGAGGGCCGCGGAAGCTTATCTGACGAGCTCGCCCGGCTGCACGCAACTGCGGCGCACGAAGCTCGCTCTTCGGGTGGATACACACCCGATCCGCTCCTATTGTTACACATTTCTTGTGCGCTTGTGCTGAGCTGCGATCTGGTGAGCGTCCAACGACGACGGTTCGGGACGAACGTCCTAAGGCGAAAGGCCCGCCCGCAAGCGGCACAAGCGATTTCGCCAAGCACTTTGGATCCATTCCGAGTTTGCGACGCATTTGTGTGGAGGTGTGCGATAAACTCAGGGAACACGCGTGGGCCTGCAGCGATGTTCGCCCACAGCATCGAACACACAGGGCTAGCACGGCCCGGCAAAGAAAGGCGACTTCGGTGGATGTCTTAGACCTTTCACGGTGGCAGTTCGCGATCACGACCGTGTACCACTTCATCCTGGTACCTCTCACGATCGGGCTCTCGCCACTCGTGGCAATCATGCAGACCAGGTGGCTGCGCAGCGGTGACACGAAGTACCTGCGCATGTCCGAATTCTTCGGCAAGCTCCTCCTTATTAACTTCGCGCTCGGCGTAGCCACGGGCATCGTCCAGGAGTTCCAGTTCGGACTGACCTGGTCGGAGTACTCGCGCTACGTGGGTGACATCTTCGGCGCGCCGCTCGCGTTCGAGGCCCTGCTGGCCTTCTTCCTGGAGTCCGTCTTCCTCGGCGTGTGGATCTTCGGCCGCGGCCGCATCTCCCCCAAGGCACACACGGTGGCCATCTGGATGGTGGCACTTGGCACGAACATCTCCGCATTCTTCATCCTCGCGGCGAACTCCTTCATGCAGAACCCCACGGGCGCCGTGTTCAACCCGGAAACCGGACGCGCCGAACTTGACGGCATGTCGGGCTTCCTCGAAGTAATCTTCTCCCCCACCACGCTCTACGCGCTCTTGCACACGATCTCCGCTTCCCTCATGGTGGCCGGCGCGATGATCTCGGGCGTGTCGATCTGGTGGATCGTGCGCGCGCTGCGCACCAACAACGAGGTCGAGGCCCGCGAGTTCTGGAAGCCGGCCGCTCAGTTCGGCCTCAAGACCTTGGCGCTTGCCGGCATCCTCGCGATCGGCTCTGGCCACTTCATGGGCCAGCACATCTACGAGGTCCAGCCCACCAAGATGATCGCCGCCATGGGCATCTACGAGACGGGCGAACAGCACGACCTGGCGCTCGCCATGCTCGGCACCGAGGCGAACGAGGACACGATCATCTCCCTGCCGATCCTTCCCGGCCTTGAGTCCTTCATGGTTACCAACCACTTCTCCGGCCCCGAATCCAAGCTGATCGGCACGGATGAGATCCAGCAGACCTTCACCGAGGCCTTTGGAGATATCTACGGCACGGACGTGAACTACATCCCGAACGAGTTCGTCTCCTTCTACTCCTTCCGCGCGATGATGGGCCTCGGATTTGCCTCCTTCGGCTTGTCGCTCCTGGGCCTGTTCCTCCTGCGTAAGGACAAGATGATCACCAGCCCAGCGATCGCGAAGCTGTTCGTGTGGACGATCCCGCTGCCCTACCTCGCCTCCACGTTCGGCTGGCTGCTCACCGAGATGGGCCGTCAGCCGTGGGTGGTCTACCCCAACTTCGAGCGCGAAGGCAACCTCGCCCCGTCGGAGATGATGCACCTGCTCACGCAGGACGGCGTGTCACAGAACGTCCTGTCTGGCGAGGTCCTGGCGTCGCTGATCATCTTCACGCTGCTCTACGCCGTACTCGGCGTGGTGTGGTACAAGCTCATCGTCCGTTACGTTCGCGAGGGCATCAACCCGGCGGACAAGCTTCTCCTCGAGCAGGCCCACACCACGGGCGTCACCGAGGACACGAAGCTCAGCTTCGCTTACTAAGGAGGAACTGTGGAACTTTCAGCACTGCAGATTATCTGGTTCGCACTCCTCGCGGTTCTCTGGATCGGCTACCTCACGCTCGAAGGCTTCGGCTTCGGCACGGGCATGCTTTTGAAGATCCTGCCCCGCAACGAAAAGGAGCGCCGCCTCGCCCTCAACACCATCGGCCCCCACTGGGACGGCAACGAGGTCTTTCTTCTCACCGCCGGCGGCGCCACCTTCGCCGCGTTCCCCGAGTGGTACGCCACGATGTTCTCCGGCATGTACCTGGCCCTCGTGGCCATCCTCATCTGCCTCATCATCCGCATCTCGGCCATCGAGTGGCGCGGGAAGATCAACTCCGATTCCTGGCGCAACCTGTGGGATAACCTCCACCTGGGCGTGGCCTGGGTGGTCACCCTGATCTGGGGCGTGGCCTTCGCCAACCTCGTGCAGGGCACGAAGATCCAGGTGGGCCACTACACCGAGCTCGGTGGCCAGTTCGTCCCGGCCGATCCGGCCGCGATCGACGCCGCCCTCGCCGCTGGCGACCGCCACTTCCTCACCGGCGGATTCGTCTCCCTGTTCACCCCCTTCACCCTGGTGGGTGGCGTGGTCTTCGTTCTGCTCTTCCTCACGCACGGCGCGCTGTGGCTGGCAATCAAGACCAAGGGTGACTTCTCCGAGCGCGCGATCGCGCTGGCCAAGAAGCTGTCGCTGGCCTCCACGGGCCTGACAGCCATCTGGGCGGTCTGGGGCCAGTTCGCCTACCGCGGGCAGGCATGGGGCTTCATCCCGCTGGTGCTGGCCGCAGTTGCGCTCATCGCCTCCACGCTGGTGATCCAGAAGGGCAAGGACGTCCAGGCGTTCCTCTTCTCCTTCGCCGGCCTGGCCTTCGCGGTGGTGTGGGTGTTCTCCACGTTCGGTGCCAACGCGCTGAAGTCCTCGGTTGACCCGGCCTATGACCTGACCCTGGTCCAGGCCTCGGCCACCTCGCCCACTCAGACGGTCATGCTCATCGCGGCGATTGTGTTCGTCCCGATCGTGCTGGGCTACACCGCCTGGTCGTACAAGTCCTTCGCAGGCCGCCTCGGAGTGGAGCACATCTCCGACGAGCCCGCGGGTCTTGACCCGAAGAAGGAGCGTGCTTTCGCCAACGCCTAAGCTGCCACCGGCGAGGGGGCGTGCGATGATCGCACGCCCCCTCGCCGTATCTGCACCCGCCCGGCCCACCTTCACCGCAACGGCAGGCGCGCACCAGCTTTCGCATTAGCCCGGCACAGAATCTAGACTTGATCTGAAATGGAGGTTCCGTGAAACCACTCGACCCACGCCTGCTCACCTACGCCGGCCAGACCAAGAGGTACATCGCCTTCCTCGTGGCCCTCGGCGTGATCGACGCGGCCCTCATCGCGGCCCAGATCGTGCTCATCGCCTACGCCGTCTCCCCCGTGTTCTACGGGACGGCTACCCCCGCCGGCGTGCTGGGGCGGGTGGCGTGGCTCGGCGTCGTCGTCGTGGCGCGCTTCACGCTGGCGTACGTGCGTGACGCGTACGGGCACCGCTCGGCCGTGAACGTGATCGCGGACCTGCGTGGGAAGGTGCTACGTAAGGCGGCCTCCCTTGGGGACAGGTGGCTCAGCGGCAACACCACAGACACGGTCACGCTGGTCACGCGCGGCCTGGACGACCTGGAGGCCTACTTCGTCCAGTTCCTCCCCCAGCTCTTTCTGTCAGTCACGGCCATGCCGGCGCTCATTGTCCTCCTGTTCTACTTCGACTGGATCTCGGCCCTCTTCGTGGTCTTTTGCATTCCGCTGGTGCCGGTCTTCATGATCCTCATCGGCAAGATGACCTCGCGCTATTCGAACGAGCGCCTGGCCGCCATGCAGGACCTGTCCTCCCAGCTGCTCGACCTCCTCGCTGGCTTGGCCACAATCAAGGGCCTCGGCCGCGAGCACGGGCCGGAAAAGCGCGTGAAGTCGCTCGGCAACCGCTTCGCTGAAAAGACGATGCAGACCCTGTACGTGGCCTTCCTCTCCGGCGCCGCCCTCGAGTTCCTCACCACGCTCACCACCGCGCTCGTGGCCGTCAACATCGGCCTGCGGATGGTAGACGGCTCGGTGCCGCTCCAGATTGGCCTCATCGCGATCATGCTCACCCCGGAAATCCTCAAGCCCCTACGTGAGGTGGGCACCCAGTTCCACGCCTCGGCCAACGGCGTGACCGCTGCCGAAGGCGCGTTCACGATCCTCGACCTGCCGCTTTCTGAGCACGCCGGCACCTCGCCCGTGCCCGACCTCGAGAGGGCCGAGATCCGCTTCGAGGGCGTCTCCGTCTTCGCCCCCGGCCGCGCCACCGTGGCGCCGGCAGAGCTCAGCTGCACGATCCAGCCCGGCGAGATCACGGTGCTGCGCGGTCCCTCAGGTTCGGGTAAGACGACGGCCGTGAACGTCCTTCTCGGCCTGCTTTCTCCCGACGCCGGCCGCGTCACCGTGGGTGGCACGCCGCTTTCCGACATCGACCGCGAAGCCTGGTGGGCCCACATCTCCTGGGTGCCCCAGCGTCCCGTCATCGTGCCCGGCACCGTGGCTGAGAACGTGGGCGGGATCGCCACCGAGGCCGCAACGCTTACCGGTTTCGACGACGTCGTCGCCACACTCTCGGGCGGCTGGCAGACAGTCCTGGGACACGGCGGCACCGGCCTGTCGGTGGGCCAGCGCCAGCGCCTGGCCCTCACCCGGGCGCTGACCTCCTCGCGCAAGATCATCATTCTCGACGAGCCCTCCGCCCACCTCGACGCGATGAGCGAGGAATACGTCTCAAACGTCGTCACCTCCCTCAAGGCCGCCGGGCACACCGTTATTGTCATCGCCCACCGCCAGGCCATCACCGAGCTGGCCGACCACGTGATCGACGTCGTCGCCTCCACGCGCGACATCAGCGCCGAAGTCCGCGAGTCCGCCGCCCTGCGCGAGTCGGCCGAGTACGCCGCGTACGTCCGAGCTCAACGAGCCGACTACGCCATCCCGCGCCATTGGCGCGACGCCGATCCCTCCGGCCACCGCACGAGTACCGGCGCGCCCGGCGCGGGCTCCACCGCCGCGGGGTCGGACAGCACCCCGCGAACGCCGCAGAAGGAGGCCAGCGATGATCGATAGGGATGAGCGCAAGGCGCTTCGCCGCGCGATCGGCATGCTCGACTACAACAAGAAGACCTTCGCATGGTCCGTTGCCGCGGGTTCAGGCGCGATCGGCTCGGGCGTGTCGCTTGGCGCCACGTCGGCGTGGCTCATCGCCCGCGCGGCCGAACTGCCCCCGGTGCTCGACCTGTCGGTGGCGTCTACGGCCGTGCGCCTATTCGGCGTGGGCAAGGCGATCTTCCGCTACCTCGAGCGCATCGCCTCCCACTGGGTGGCCCTCTACGGCATGGCGAACCTGCGCTCGCGCGTGTATTCGACGATGGCAGGCTCGACCACCGACGTGGTCACCTCCGTCAAGCGCGGCGACCTGCTGGCCCGCACGGGTGCGGACGTGGACGAGATCGGCAACGTGGTCATCAAGTCGATGCTGCCGGCGGCGGTGGCGATCGTCGTCTCCGTGCTGTCATTGGCGATTGTCGGCTTCCTCTCCCCGCTCATCGCGCTCGTCCTGCTCGCCTGCCTGCTGCTCTCCGGCGTTGTGGCCCCCTCGATTGCGGCCCGCGGCGCCCGCGCGGACCAGGAGGCGCAGATCCGCCACCGCGCCGAGCTCAACGCCCAGGCTCTCACCATGCTCGAATCGGCCTCCGACCTGCGCATTTCCGGGCGCATGGCCCAGATGGAGGAACAGCTGGCCCAAACTGAGGCTCGCATCGCCTCCCACCGCGACTCCTCTGCCCGCCCAGCAGCCCTCTCCCATGCGCTCGACACGCTCGCCATGGGCCTCGCAGTCGTCGCCGCCCTCCTCGTCGGCACGTTCCAGATGGCGGCCGGCGACCTGACCGGAATCGAGCTGGTGGTCTGCACGCTCGTGCCGCTGTCCGCCTTCGAGGCGACCGCCCGGCTTGGGGATGCCGCCACACAACTGGTGCGATCGGCGTCGGCGGCGAAACGGATCGTCGACCTGCTGGACGCCGCCGAATCCCACGCCAAGCCCGAACCCGACGAGCGGCCAGGCGACGGCTCGGGGCTCATCGCCCGCGGCCTGCGCATCGGCTGGCCAGGCGGGCCCACCATCGCCGGGCCGATCGATCTCGAGCTCACCCCGGGCAAGACCATCGCGATCGTCGGCCCCTCCGGGATCGGCAAGTCCACGCTCCTCTACACGCTAGCCGGCATGCTCGCCCCGCAGGGCGGCGCGGTCACACTTTCCGGGCGCGACGCCTGGCGCATCGACCGCACCGAGATCTCCGCCCAGCTGTCGCTAACCGCCGAGGACGCCCACATCTTCGAAACCTCCGTGCTCGAAAACCTGCGCGTGGCCCGCGCGAGCGTCACTCCCGACGAAGCTGAGAATCTGCTGGCCCAGGCAGGCCTGGCCGAGTGGCTCGCCCAGTTGCCGGACGGCGTCGACACCTTGCTCGGCTCCAACGCCACGTCCATCTCCGGCGGCGAGCGCCGCCGCCTCCTCCTCGCCCGCGCACTCGCCGGCTCGGCCACCTTCATGCTCCTCGACGAACCCGGCGAACACCTCGACCCCGCCACCGCCGACGAGCTCATCCGCGACCTGCTCGCCGTACGCAACGCGCGCCGCGGCGTCGTGCTCGTCACCCACCGCCTCACCCCGCTCGACGCCGCGGACGAGGTCATCATGCTCGGACGCGTCGGGGGCGATGGTAGCGAGAGCAGCCAGGTCGGCGTCGTCGCGCGCGGAACCCACGCCGAGCTCGCTGCCCAGATGCCCGACTACGAGTGGTCACTCGCCCAGGAATAGGTAGAGTATTTCCAAAGCCCCAAGCCGGGAAGGAAGCCAATGCAGGCCTCAGAGCAGATTTCTGAGTTTTCGCGCCACATCCTCACGATCGCTCGCTCGCTGGACCGCACCGAGGTCTCGCGCGCCCTCGTCCAGACCGCGTGCGAGCTCACGGGCGCCGAATTCGGGGCCGTCAGCGTGCTCGACTCCCACGGCGACACCATCCAGTTCATCCAGCAAGGTATGCCACGCGGGCCCGAAGTGGTGACCGAACACCCGCCCATCGACCACGGCGTGTTCAACGACATCCCACTCGACTCCTACCTCATCATCAACGACATCTCCGCCTACGCCGCCGGCACCCTCCCGCCGAACCACCCGGCGATGAAGAACTTCCTGGGCGTGGCTATCACGGTCAACGAGCAGGTGTGGGGCCGCCTCTCCCTCTCGGACAAGGCCAGCCCCTTTACCGACGACGACGGCGAACTCGTCCACCTACTGGTCAAGGCCACCGAGATCTCCGTGGTCAACTCGTTGCTGTATGCCGAGTCGCAGAACCGCGCCCGGTGGCTCACCGCCTCCCAGCACATCGTGTCCTCCCTGCTCGAAGGCACGGACGAGGACGAGGCACTCGAGGTCATCGCCCACGAAATGCGCATCGCCGCCCGCGCCGACGTCGCCATGATCATCCTGCCCTCCATCCAAGATTCCTGGATCTCCGAGATCGTCGACGCCGACGACCCGGCCCGCGTCCACGAACTCGTCGGACTGCCCTTCCCCAAGGAGGGCCGGGCGCGCACGGTCATCCGCGAGCAGTCGGGCGTGGTGGTGGATTCCATGCAGCGCGTGCGCACGATCCGCGTGCCCGAGCTGCGCCAGTTCGGCTCCGCGCTCTATAGTCCGCTCATCTCCCAGGGCATGGGCCTGGGCGTCATCCTGCTACTGCGCTACCCCAACACCGGCGAGTTCAACCTGCACGACCTCACGATGGCCGAGTCGGTCGCCAAGCAGGCCACGATCGCGATCAGGCTAGCCGAAGCCCGCCAGGCCCAGGCGATGGCCGCCGAGCTCGACGAGCGCGCTCGCATCTCACGCGACCTGCACGACCTCGCCATCCAGCAACTCTTCGCCTCCGGCATGCACATCACCGCGATCCGCGAGGAGATGAGCTCGCGCGGGCTGGGCGAACGCGTGACCGGAGCGCTCGATGCCGCGATCTCCGCCATCGACGACTCAGTCAAGCAAATCCGCCAGATCGTCCACTCGCTACGCGACGAGGGATCGTCCGCCGCGATCGTCTCCCGCCTCCAGCACGAAGCCTCCGTGGCCCGCCAGTCGCTCGGCTTCGCACCCTCGCTCCTCCTCACCTGGAACGGCGCCGACGTCGCCGAAACCGACTACCACCTCATCGACGACGCGGTGGGCTCCGACATCTCCGACGATGTTGTGGCTGTGGTCCGCGAAGGCCTGTCCAACGCCGCCCGGCATGCCAAGGCCTCCTCCGTGTCGGTCACCGTGGATGCCACGCCAGACGAGATCGTGATACGCGTGCTCGACGATGGCGCCGGCATCGAACAAAGCCTGGCCCGCCGCTCCGGCCTGTCCAACCTGGCCGCCCGGGCGCGCCGCCACCAAGGCTCGTTCTCCATCGAACCGCGTGGGGACGGGCACAGCGGCACCCTTCTCGTGTGGAGGGCCCAGTTGAGCTAATTAGCCGTTCTGGTTGCGCCAGCCCATGGCACGCTGGCCGGCCACCCACGCCGCCACCTGCGTGCGGCGCTGCATGCCCATCTTCGACAGGAGAGAGGTGATGTGGTTCTTCACCGTTTTCTCGGCCACCCCCAGCTTGTCGCCGATTTCGCGGTTTGACAGGCCGTCGCCGATGAGGTCGAGCACCTTGCGCTCGGAGGGTGTCAGGTGTGCAGTGGGGTCGGCATGGTCGGCGCGGCGCCGGGTCACCGTCCGCTCGTCGAGCAGCACGCGGCCGGCCGCCACCGCCTTGATAACCTCCGTGATCTCCGCCCCACGCACCGACTTCAGCAGGTAGGCCTTCGCGCCGGCGTCAAGCGCCTCGGCGAGCGCGTCGTCATCATCAAACGAGGTCAGGACGATCGACTTCGTGTTCGGGACGACCTCACGAAATTCGCGGATGATATCGATGCCGGTGCCGTCGGGCAGGCGCAGGTCCACCAGCGCCACCTGGGGCGTCATCAGCGTGGCGCGGCGCACGGCCTCCGCCACCGAGCCGGCCTCGGCCACGACGGCGAGCCCGTCGGCGCGATCGACCACCTCAGCGATGCCGCGGCGGACCACCTCGTGGTCGTCGATAATCATCACGGAAATATCTGTAGTGCTCACCCCGCCATCTTAGCCAGATATCGCCCTACTTTTCGACGAGACGCTTCCTCTTCAGGGGCCGCACGTGCCGGGCGCGCTGGCAGGCGGGGCAAAAGTGCGAGGAACGGCCCATGAACGGCTCGCGCCTCAGCGCAGTTCCGCACGCCGGGCACGGCATCCCGCCGCGCCCGTAAACGTTAAGCGCCCGGTCGAAATAGCCGGCCGCGCCGTCCACGTTGACGTAGAGGGTATCGAACGACGTGCCGCCCACCTCCACCGCCCGGGCCATGACGTCGGCCGCCGCCAGGTAAACCTCGCGGATCTTCGCCAGCGACATGCGGCTGGCCAGTCGGCGCGGGTGAACACGGGCGGCAAACAGCGCCTCGTCGGCGTAGATGTTACCCACCCCGGAGGCAACCGACTGGTCGAGCAGGATGCGCTTGATCTCGGAGTCTTTGGCGTGGGCGCGGCGGATGACGGCCTCGAGGTCGAAGGCCGGGTCGAGTGGGTCGCGGCCGATGTGGGCCACGGATCGCGGGATGAGCGTATCGGCGCTCCCCCGGCCGGCAGGCGCGCTGTCACCGGTGGGGACGTACACATCGGGCATGAGGTGGCCAAACGTGCGCTGGTCTACGAAGTCGAGCCGGACGCCGCCGTCAAAAAAGAGCGAGGCGCGCCGGTGCGGGTTGTCCGCCCCGCCCACGCGGAACTGGCCCGACATGCCCAGGTGCGCGACGAGGGCCAGGCCGGAGGCGTCGAGCCACAGGTACTTGCCGCGTCGGGCCACCGCCTCGATTCGCCGCCCGACCAGCGGTTCCAGGCCCTCCGGCGCACGGCGCACTGCCCGCGGGCTCAGCACCTCCACGCCCACGACCGTCGCACCCACCGCGATGGGCTCAAGGCCCAGGCGGATGGTTTCAACTTCGGGAAGCTCGGGCATCGTGCTAGGCGCGGGCTAGCCGAGCGCGTAGTAGGCGGCCTTGCAGGCCTCCAGCTTGGCCTGCTTTTGCGAGGTGGCCGTACCCTCCCCGCGCTTGACCCCGTCGACGATCACCGCGGCTGTATACACGCGCGCGTGGTCCGGGCCCTCGCCCTCCACCTCGTAGCTGAGGTTGCCGGTGATCCCCTGCTCGCGGGCCTTCTCCTCGAACGCCGTGCGCCAATCGAGGGCCGGACCCATCTTCTGCGCGGCCTCCACCTGCGGAACCAGGTGGCGCAGCACCACCTCGTTCGTCACCTCCACGCCGTGCGTAAGGAACGTGCCGCCGATGAGGGCCTCCACCGTGTCGGCCAGGATCGAATCCTTATCCCGCCCGCCCGACATCTCCTCGCCGTGCCCGAGCCGAATAAACGCGCCCAGGCCCAGCCGCCGGGCGATCTCCGCCAGCGAGCGCTCCGAGACCGCGGCCGCCTTAATCTTCGACATCCCGCCCTCGTTCATGTCCGGGTACGTGGCAAAAATGTAGCTGGTCACCACCGCGCCCAGGATCGAATCGCCCAGAAACTCCAGGCGCTCCGAGTGCTCGCCGCCGTTCTCGTACGCCCAAGACCGGTGCGTCAGCGCCGGCTCCACGTAGCGCGGATCAATCGTGGCGCCCCACGCCTCCACCTCCCGCTGCGTGATTGGCTTATGCACGGGGGTCCTCAACGACGCCGTCGAGGCCGGTCGCGTCCGCAGGCCCGGCACCGGCGCCGGCCGGGCGGGCGTCGTCGGACACGTCGGTGTCGTCGGCCTCCTGAGAAAGTTGGGCCGCGAGCGCGTCGAGGGCGGAGAAGCGCGGGTCGAGGAACTCGTGGGCGTGGCCGTCGGGCAGGTCCTCCCAGCGCTCGCCGCACTCGGGGCACAGGCCTTCGCAGTCGGGGCGGCACAGCGGGATGAGAGGCATGGCGAGCACGAGCGCGTCGCGGACGATGGGTTCCATGTCGATCGTGTCGTCGGCGACGATCGGCATGTCCTTAGCCTCTTCGTCCCCCTCGTCGAGGAGGGCCTTTTGGCTTTCGGGATAGAAGACGAGTTCGGCCACTGGTTCATGCAGGTCGAGTGTGATGTCGGTCAGGCACCGGGCGCATTGGCCGTGCGCGGTGGCGCTGACCATGCCCTGCACGAGCACGCCCTCGGAGACGGACTGCAGCGTGATATCGAGGTCAATCGGGTCGCCCTCCACCACGCGGACCATCGGGATGCCGCACTCGGCCGGCGCCGGCAGCTCGGTGCTGAGCTCGCGCTGGGCGCCCTCCGCCCGCGGCAGGTCAATGATCGAGACGACGTACGGGCTGGTCATCACTCATCCTCCAGGCGGTTGGCCAGGTGGGCGCGGCCGGCCGCGATCTGCTCGAGCAGACCGCCGAGCTCCTCCGACAGCTGGTCAAGCGTGGTGGCCGCATAATCGTCCGCGCCGCGCTTCATGTGCTCGGCCTTCGTCTGCGCCTCGTCCAGAATGCGGGTGGCCTGCGACTTCGCCGCGATCGTGATCTGATCCTGGGCCACCAGGCGCGAGGCCTGCTCGCGGGCCTCCGCCACGATCGTGGCCGCGTCCTGTTCGGCGCGCTCGCGGATCGCATCCGCATCCTGACGCGCCGACTCCGACACCGCCGACGCCTCCTGCAACACCTCGTCCGCCGCGACGATCTGATCGGGCACGATCTCCCGCGCCGTCTCCAGCAGGTCCAGCAACTCTGAGCGGTTGACCATCACCGACGCCGACATCGGCAAAGACTTCGCGTGGGACACAATCTCCACCAGCTCGTCCAGGATCTCGAGCAGCGATTCGCCTTGTTCGTTCATGAATTGACCTTCCTCAGTGCACGCGCAACATTCGGCGTCACCAGATCGTCGATTGTACCCCCGTAAGAGGCTATTTCCTTAACGAAGGAAGATGCTATGTGGCTCAGCGCCGGATCGCCCATAACAAACACGGTCTCAATGTGGGACAGGTGCCGGTTGAGCAGCGCCATGGCCTGTTCGGCGTCGTAATCCGCCGCCCCGCGCAGGCCCTTGACGATCGCCGCCGCCCTGCGCTCGCGCGCAAAGTCCGCAATCAGCCCGGTGGCCGCCTCCACCCGCACCCCGCCGACGCCGGCGAGCGCCTCACGCGCCAGCTCCACGCGCTCGTCGAGGCTGAACAGGTAGGTCTTCTTCGCGTTATGACTCACGGCCACCACGACCTCGTCAAACATCCCCCGCGCCCTCTCAATCACGTCAATGTGGCCAAGAGTGAGCGGATCGAAGGATCCCGGGCAAACCGCTAGTGTCATGGCTCCAGTCTACCCTCCCCCGCCATCACTGCGGACCAGACGCGGGTGTCGCCCCACGTGCGGTCGTCGTCGAGCTCGAGGCCCTCGGGCCAGGCCGGCTCCGGGGAGTGCTTCGAGCGCTCGACCACCACCATCGCGTCCGCGGCCAGGTGCGGCACGAGGAGCTCAAGCACGAGCGCGAGGGCCCCCTCCCCGATGTCATAAGGCGGGTCGAGGAACGCCAGGTCGAAGCGTTCGGAGGGCTCGGTGGCGAGGTACGTTTCGGCCTTCATGGGCACGACGTCGATCTCCAGCCCCGTCGCCTTCGCGTTGGCGCGCGCCACGCCGGCCGCCTGCCGGCTGGCCTCCACGCTCACCACGCTGCGCGCCCCGCGGGACTTCGCCTCGAGCCCGAGTGCCGCCGAGCCCGCGTACAGATCGAGCACGGCGCAGCCCTCGATGTAGCCGTAGTGCTCGAGGCGGGAAAACATCGCCTCCCGCACGCGCTCCGACGTGGGGCGCGTTCCGGACTTGGGCACCTGCAGGTTGCGCCCGCCGGCGGTGCCTGCCACGATTCTGGTCATGTCTTCTCCAGGTAGTCGGTGGAATCGGAGCTAGCCGCCTCGATCGCGGCACGCAGGGCGGGGTGGTCGGCGAGCGTGGCGTCGGCCGTCACGAGCGCGCGGGCCGCGGCTCGTGCTACCCCGATGAGCTCTTCGTCCGTGCGCACGCGCACGTATTTCAGCGACGACGACCGCCCGCTTTGCGCCGCCCCCAACACGTTCCCCTCGCTGCGCAGTTCGAGGTCCTTCTCCGCCAGGGCGAAGCCGTCGGTGGTGGAGGCGAAGGCAGCCAGGCGCTCGAAGGCCACCGTGCCGTCCAGTGCGTGGTGGACCGCCAGGCAGATCGACTCCCTCTGGCCGCGCCCCACGCGCCCGCGCAACTGGTGGAGCTGGGACAGGCCGAAGCGTTCGGCGTCGAGAATCACCATCATCGTGGCCTGCGGCACGTCCACGCCCACCTCAATCACCGTGGTGGACACGAGCAGGGGCGCGCGGCCGGAGGCGAAGTCGTCCATCGCGCGGGCCTTGTCCTCGGCATCCATGCGGCCGTGAACCGCACCAATCTCAACCCCCGCGAGCACCGGCTTGGCGCGCACCTGGGCGAGGACCGATTCGACCGAGGCGGGCTCGAAGTCGTCGATGGCGAGCTGCTCGCCCAAGTTGGCGAGGGCATCGGGGCCGGCGTCGCCCGGCGCCTCCTCCTCGGCCGTGGCGGAGATTCGCGGGCAGACGACGTAGACCCGGCCGCCGGCGTCGATCTCCTCACGGGCCCGCTCCCAGACCCGTTCCACCCAGCGTTCGTTCATGGCCGGGACCAGGTTCGTGGCGATCGCTCGGCGCCCCTCGGGCTGCTCGCGCAGGGTCGAGACCTGCAGCTCCCCGAAGGAAGTCATCGCGATCGTTCGCGGTATCGGCGTGGCCGTCATGACGAGGAGGTGGGCACCGGCGGCGAGGCGGTCGCGCTGATCCACCCCGAAGCGGTGCTGCTCATCGATCACCACGAGGCCGAGGAACGGGATCTGGACCATGTCCTCAAACAGGGCGTGGGTGCCAACCACGATCCCAGCCGCGCCCGAGGCGATCGCGGCGAGCGTTGCGCGTTTCTTCGCCGCGGGCAACGAGCCCGTCAGTAGCTCAATCGACGTGGCCTGCGCGGCCGCTCCGAGCTGGCCTGCCATCCCCAGCTCCCCCAGCATCGACTGAAAGGAGGCGTAGTGCTGGGCGGCGAGCACCTCGGTGGGCGCCACGAGGACGGCCTGACGCCCGGCGTCGACCGCCTGGAGCATGGCACGCAAGGCGACGACAGTCTTGCCCGATCCGACGTCGCCCTGCAAAAGGCGGCGCATCGGGCTGGCGGTGGCGAGCTCGGCGGCCAGCTCTTGACCTACCGCGCGCTGGCCGGCGGTCAGATCGAAGGGAAGGCGGGCGTCGAATGCCGCGAGGATGCCACCCTCGCGGGGCGCCATCGCGGGCGCCGGGTGTGCGGCGGCGTCGACCGCCCGCTGGGCGAGCAACGCCTGGAGCACGAAGGCCTCCTCGTGCTTGAACCGCGCAATGGCGCTGTGCCACTCCTCCTCGCTGGTCGGCTGGTGAGCCGCGCGCAGCGCCTCGAAGCGGCCAGGCAGCGAGTGATCGGCAAGGTAGTCTTCAGGGAGGGGATCGGGCACGTCGCTCGGGGTCAGCGAGGCAAGCGTGACATCCACGGCCTTGGCGATCTTCCACGAGGGCAGCTTTGCGGCAGCGTGGTAGATCGGGATCGGCTGAGCAATCTTTGCCGGATCGACCTCCGCCTCGTCCTCCACCACCTCATACTCCGGGTGGGAAAGCTGGAGCTGGCCGCGGTAGGAGGTGATCGTGCCGGAAAAGGTGGCGAGCGTGCCGGGGCGCAGCTTGGCGGCGTGAAAGTGCAGCGGACGGGAGGACTTGGCAAAGAAGGTGAGGTTAAGAGTGTGGCGCCCGTCGGAAATCACCACGGATAAGATGTAGCCGCGCCGGGAGTGCATGGGCCGGACCTGGGAATCGACGATCCGGGCCACCACCGTCACCGCTTCTCCCTCTTGCACCGCCTCAATCGGCAGGAGCTCGCCGCGCCGGGCCAGGCGGAAGGGAATGTGATCTAGGAGGTCGCCCACCGTGTGCAGGCCCATTTTGGAAAACGCTGCGCCGGTGCGCGCACCTAAGACCCGCTCGAGCGGGCGCGTGAGAGCCGTCCACGACTCCGCCGTGGTAGCAGCCATTCGATCCGACATCTTTCCTCCAGCTACTAGGTTACCGTGCAGCTGCGAACGAATGGCGGCTCGGCCGTTCCGGCCGAGCCGCGGTAGACGTGCGCAATCCCACTGGCCCGGTACGTTGGAATTTGCATGCGTCGTCGGCTATCATCTTTAAGTTGCTTCAAGGAGCGCGAGAGCGCGCTCTCAACCCAAACGAAGGAGATAACCGTGGCCTCTGTATGTGAAGTCTGCGGCAAGGGCCCTGGTTTCGGTAAGTCTGTGTCGCACTCCCACGTGCGCACCAACCGTCGTTGGAACCCGAACATCCAGCGCATTCGGGCTCTCGTCAATGGGACGCCGAAGCGTCTGAACGTGTGCACCAGCTGCCTCAAGGCCGGCAAGGTGACGCGCAACATCTAGCTCTTAGATGCAAATGAGGCGGGAGATCCCGCCTCATTTTTTATGCCCGCGCTTGCGAGTCTTATGCCGGTGCATGAGCCCCACATGAGTGCTCCGGCCTCATAGCTGTTACGTTAAGCCACCAGATGTCGCATCATTCTGTCGGTTCTTGGCGAGAATCTACGGGATTACCGTTGCGTCTATCGGGTTGTCCTCTACTCCCAAGCAGCACACCGTGGCCCCGCTCCTTATTTTGCGGCGGAGAGGAACTCCTCGATCGAGTCTTCCGACAGCACGCCCACACGATAGTTCGCCACGTTGCCCTCGGCGTCGATCAGGAAGTGAGCCGGGATGCCAAGAACCCCGTATGCGCGCGAAAGATCGTTTGACTCGTCGGCCACTGCGGCGAAGTCATATCCCGCACGCGAAAGATAGCCGCTCACGGTGTTGTCTTGCTCGCCCACGAACGCGACCACAACTTCGACGTCGTCGCGCGCGTCAGCAACGGCCTGCACATCGGGCATCTCCGCGCGGCAACCCTGACACCAGGTCGCCGCGAATAGCAGCCACACCGGCTTGCCATGCAGCGCCTCGAGGGAAACCTCGTTGCCTGCGACGTCGACTGCGGTAAAAGCTGGGGCGGGCTCGCCAACCGTTGGCGCGGGTTGTGCACTGTCGACATCGACCTGGCTGACCTTGCCACTACCCGCAGGGGTGTCATCCTTGCCGAGCAAGCTCTCGCCAAAGCTCGAACCGGAGACGATCCATGCGCCCGCCAAAACAAGTAGCGTCGTCACTATCAGCACCATCATCGTGCCGTATTTCGACTCGCGAATACCGGTGCGCCAATCAGTCGTACTCACATTTCTCCCTTGTAGCAGATCTAAGCGTAGGAGTGCAGGCTATCAAACCACAGGTTACCGAAGAATGTGAACAGGACGGCACTAAAGCCCAGAACTAGGAGCCATGCGGACTTCCGTCCGCGCCAGCCGCGAACCACACGGGCATGGACGTAGGCGCCATAGATCAACCACGTTACTAGCGCCGAGGTTTCCTTCGGATCCCATCCCCAGTAACGGCCCCACGCGATGTTGCCCCATATGGCTCCCAGTACGATCATGATGGTCAACAGCGGGAAGGCGAAGACCACCGATTTGTAGCCGAGCTCCTCGAGGATCTCCGGCCTCGGCCAACCGCGCCAGGTGACCTTCGGTGCGAGCAGATACATGATCGCGGCGCCGAATCCGATGACTGCCGCGCCGTAGGACAGCGCAGCGGTGAACACGTGCAGGGTCAGTAGCGGACTATTCTGGAGTGCCGGCATGAGAGGCTCCTTGGCGAAGTCCAACGAGGTCACGTAAATGAGCATGCCAAGAATGACCGGTAACGTGAACAACGCTAGCGTGCGGATACGGTAGCGGTGCTCGAAGTAGATCTGGAAGGCAAGCATTCCCCATACGAAGGCTGTGGCGAACTCGTATTGGTTGGCCAGCGGAGGTTCACCGGTGGCGATGTAGCGCACAATGACCGAGGCAGTGAGGGTGAGGAAGGCTAGCTTTTCGAGCAGGTTGCCCATGCGCGGAAGCCCCCTGGCCTGCATGGGTTGGACCTGGGTCTCGGTGCTGGTGACGTTCGATTCCACGACGACGGCCGAAGCGGATGTCGGCGCAGCCACAGTCGCAGACTGCTTGGCCGAACTCATATTGCGCGCAACGAAAGTAGCCATGACGTAGATTCCGAAGGCAAGCGCAACAATTAGCGTGCTTGCGAAAAGGAGAATCTGGGAAAACTCAAGCATTAGAGTTCCTTTCCTTGTGTGATGCGTTCGGTGATCTCGGTACCGAATCCATGGAAATAGCGCGAGAACCCGAGGTCACGCTTGTCGTGCGAGGCCAGTCGGAGGACGGAGCCATCGTCGGTGGCGGTCACCCACGCCCACATGCGCTGGTGACGTAGTGCCATGGTCATGATTGATCCAATAATAAGCAACGCGCTACCAAGCCAGACCACCCACGCGCCCGGGTCACTTCGGACGATGAGGCCGGCGTACTGAGCCTCGCGTTCGAATGTGATGTCAAGGCCGGCGACTGTGGCGGGCTGGCCTTGGTCCACCACCTTCATATCCATCGTCTCCTGCGAGCCAGACTCGTAGACCTCAATGCGCGCCTGGCCAGGCGCGAGATCCGGGTTTGTGCGTCCGGACGCTGAGGTGATGACGAAGACCTCGAGGGCCGGGTCCTCCAACTCAACGACGCCGTAGCTGTAGGCCCCGTCACTGGTCGTGTAGCGCAATGGCACGCCCCCGGAGCGGAGTTCGCCCGCATTCCCCGAAATCGAAACCACAGCGGACATACCGAAGGAGGCTTGATGGAACATGACGCCGTCATAGGACAGCGGCGAGTTCACGCGGACGTTCTGATCGGCCACGGTCTGCCCGTCCTTGTAGAGGATGACGTGGGAGACGTAGTCGAGCGGACGGCCGTCTTCGTTGTAGGCATCCTGGAACGAGACGACCTTGGCGCTCAGGCCCGTGTTGTAGCCGACTTCCTGGGTCTCCCCCACAGTGACGAGGAAGAAGTCGTTACGAAAGCCCATGCTCTGGGTGACGAGGAAGCCGATGATGATAAGTATGAACGCTAGGTGGGAAAGCGCGGTTCCAAAGGGCGCCCAGTGGAAGCGATCGAGATAGAAGAACTCGCGCTGGGCGTCGTCGGCGATCACGCGCATGTGGCGCCTCTTGGCCGTAGCCAGCAGCGCATCCGTGGTTGTCTCCGCGTCCGCGCTCAGCCTTGCGCTGTAGCGGAAGCGGGCCGTGTTGAAGAAGTTCTCACTCGCCCGCTTACGCGGCTTGTATGCCGTGCGGTACAGAAGCGGAATGCGGTGAGTGGTGCAACCGATGATACTCAGGCACAGCAGGATCATCATGATCCTGAACAGCCATGAGGAGAACATGTTGAAGAAACCGATCGCCGCCAGAATTCTCGTCCACCCGCCGTATACCGGTGTCAGGTTCGTGAGGAAATCCTCCCACGCCGCCTCATCGGCCACGACGTACGAGTTGGCCTGCGGGAAGACTACACCGATCAGGCTGAGGATCGTCACGATCAGGATGAGAAGTAGACCGATCTTCTTGTTGTAGAAGAGGGCATAAATAGTACGCCACACCTCGGCGCCAGAGATGCGGGCGCCGTCGAGAGCATCCACCTGCTCAGGTTCGTGGGTGGCCGTGTTTTGATCAGACACTTCTTCTCCTCCTACAGCAAGGCCGGAACCAGCGTGGCCAGGCGTGCGAACAGGTTGGTGATCATGAGGAAGCCCATAACAATGAGCAGAGTGCCGGCGAGAAGCTCCACCAGCCTATGGTTACGACGAAAGAATCCGAAGCGTTTGTGAAGGTCAACCGCGCCGATGGCCACGGCCACGATCGGAAGCCCCAAGCCAAGGCAAAAAACTGCCATCATGAGGGCACCTTGCCATGCCGTCTCACTTTGAACAGCAAGGGCAAGGATGCCGCCAAGGATCGGGCCGATGCACGGGGTCCAGCCCGCACCAAAAACCACGCCCATGAGAGCTGAGCGGGCCGTGCCGTTGCGAATCCCCGCCGGTCCCTTGAGATCCCCGCGGATCAGTTGGTCGAGTACGGGAATTGAGATAAGGCGAGCCATGTGCAGGCCCATAACGATCAGGATCGCGCCGCCGCCGATCCGAAGGACGTTCGAGTACTGTCCGAGGACGTTCCCTACCGCCGCGATGGACAGCCAGATCGTCATAAAAATGACCGAGAACCCCACCATAAACGCCACGGCGTGCCATCCGGCGCGGCTACGTGAGACCTCTCCCGGATCTCCCCCAACGATCTGGCCGACGAAGACCGGCACGACCGGGAGGAAACAGGGTGAGGCGAAGGCGATGATCCCAGCCGCGAAGGAAAGGAGGACACTAATCTCCATTTGTCTCGGCGCTCTCGCGGTACTTCATGATGTCGGCGGCCATGTCAGAGTCGGGCGCCAGTTCGAGGACCTTGTCCCACACGCGCGTCAGCTCAGCCTCGTCGACGGGCTCCTCCATGAGATAAACAAATCCAAGGTTGAACCACGGCTCGGCCTTCGTCGGATCGAGTTCAGTGGCCTTCATCCAGCTCTCCTTCGCGCCTTCGAAGTTGTTGAGCGAGTACTTGCACACGCCAGCCATGAGGTGGCTTTCCATATCATCGGGGGCTACTTCGATCGCTTTGTTGAGGGCATCGAGCGCGTTCTGGTACTGACGGGCGTCCACGTAGGTCTTGCCCAACTCCTTGAGGGTATCCACATCCTGCGGATTATCCTCGATCTTCTGGTTAAGCTCGGCGACCTTTTCTTCATCAAGGGTCGCCATCTGGCCCATGTCCATCTGAGAAATATCCGGGTGGTTCGCGGGAAGGGTCGGGTTGTCATTCGCCGACGGGCCCAGCCCGGCCTGCCGAACAATGATCACGACGGCGATCGCCAGCAGAACCGTCAACACGAACGTGAGCTTGTTGATTGTTTTCTTCTCTCCCGCAGCCGGCGAGGTCCCTGGGCGGGAGGTAGGCGCCGCCTTGGCCCGAACCGGCTTGGGCGGGGAATCACTTCCGTCGTCCTCCTCGTACGTGTCAATATCGACCACGTCGGCATCGACGACGTCGGGATCGCCCGTCTCTTCGTGGGGGAGATCGTCCTTGGGACCTGATGGCGGCATGCTCACTCTTCTCAATGGTGTGGTGCGGCGCCCTGGGACGCCGCACCACTATCGGGACCTTCGGCTACTGGTTCTTTACTTGGGGCCGGGCCGGTCGACCGGCTTGATGTCATAGCTATCCGGGGTGCGCTGGATGTCAACGTCGACACCCCTGAGTGCTAGCTGGCCGGCGCGGGCGTAGTCGGTAGCGGCGTTGAGCACCGCCAGTGAATACCCTGGCGCATGGAACCCTCGAGAGTTCTCGGAGACGGAGTAGTCAACCATGAACTGCGCCTTGCGCTGGAAGTCATAGGCCTTTTCCAAGGTGGCCTGATCAACGGATCCCTTCATCTGCTCCAGGTCATCAAGCAGGCCCTGCACGGCAGTGAAGGCAACATCCTTAGCATCGCCCCATCGGTTCTGGATTGTCTCAACACGGCCACGCATCTCGTCTTCGGAAGAGTGGTGGCAGGTCAGGCACGCCGCGTTGATGGAGGCGTTGTCTAGCATCGGCGAGCGCACCTGGTGATCGCTGATCTTCGCGGCGCCGTCACGCTTGTAGGGCATATGGCAGTCCGCGCAGGTCACGCCGTTGTCGGCGTGGATGCCCTGTGACCAGGTTTCGAAGTCCGGGTGCTGAGCCTTGATGACTTTGGCTCCCGTCGTGGCATGTTCGAAGTCGGAGAAGCCGATCTCGTCGTAGTACGCGATGGCGTCATCGACGGTCAGACCCTTCGTCCAGGGGAAGGTGAGGGTCTTCCCCTCGCCCTTGAAGTAGTACTCCACATGGCACTGTCCACACACGAAGCTCCGCATTTCCTGGTTGGTGGCATCTCGGTTGACGTCGTAATCCTCGATGCCCTCCAACGCCTTGACTGCGCGGATGCCTTCAATGAACGCGGGGCGGGTGACACGCAGCTTCATGGTCGCCGGATCGTGACAGTCGATACAGCCAATCGGGCCACCCGCGTGTTGCACGACCTCCGAGTAGGGAAGCTTGTTCATCTGTGCCCAGCCATCTGCCGGATCGTCAGGATTAAGGGCGTTAACGACCTCCGGGACCGAGGAATGGCAGTTAAGGCAGGCGCCGGGCTGGTTGAAGTCAGTCATGCGCTTGACGTACTTCTGGTCGTCGAGCATGTAGGCGTGTCCGCGCGGCTCGTTGTACTCGACCGAGAAGGCATAGCCCTTCCAGATGGACACAAGACGCGGTTCGATGGCGAGCTTGGAACGCGTCTTAAATTCGCGTGTGTCTTCGGGGACGGACGGATCGGTGTTGGCCACCTTATTGTTCGGATCCATCTCCGACGTCGCCATATAGCCTTCGTATTGCTTGGGCCAGTTTTCTCCCCACACTGCGGGATCAAACGTGGTGTCGGTAATCTCCGCCACGGGCGACCACGGATGGGCAGCCTCTTGCTTCTTGTCCATAATGTCCATGAACAGCCACGTGATGAACGCGGCGGCAAGGGCTACCACGACGAGGACGACGACGGCGGGCCACGTCTTCTTCGTCGCGGTCGATGCACCAGCACCATCGGGGGGGGGAACTACTTCGAATTCCTCGTTACTCACTATTCTCACCTCGCGTGTCCAACGCCGTCGTGGCACTTGACGCACGACATTTCTTCATTTCTTTCGAGGAAGCCGTGGTTAACCTGGTCCACAAGATCCGCATGGCAATAGCGGCAGGCGTGTTCCACGACTTCTTGATTGTGTGGGCGAATCTTGATGTTCTCAGGGTAGTTACCCACGGTGAACTTCAAGGAGTGCATGAAGCCGTTTTCGGCCTTGTTGATGTACTTGGCAACGAGATTCTCATGCGGAGCATGACAGTCGTTGCACGTGGCAACGTTGGCGTGACTTCCTCGCACATACGCGTTGTACTGTTCGTTCATCGCGTGGCACGAATTGCATGTCTGGGGGTCGTTGCCAAAATAGTTGGTGAAGCCGGCAGCCTGGAGCGTCATCGCCCCCACGCCAATGACCGCACCGACGAGGGCGGCGAGGACGATGCCCTTCCAGCCCGAAAATGTGGAGACGAAAGCTCGCCAGGTGCGCCTCAGCCACCCGGGTTGCTGTTTTTGCCGTGTGCCCATGCCTCGCCTCCATTTCCTTAACACCATCATATGATGTTTGATGTCAGGAGAATTAGAATTATTCACAACAACTACGGGACACTTCGTCTTGAAAAACGAGTTGTGGAGCTTTTTGGGACACTAGTCCCACGATTGTTCGCTAACACGATTGAATCTGGAAGTACCAATGAGAACCCCGGTCCTCGACTTTGACAACCTGCCCTGGCCCCGCGGCGCACTCAAACACGCGGTTTTCGACATCGACGGCACGCTCACGGACGAGCACTCCATCACTTCCGACGTCACGATCGCCGCGTTGCGTGCGCTTGACGACGCCGGCGTGCCGATCGCGTTGGCCACCGGGCGCCTGCTCAACGGGGGCGCGAACCTGGTGCGCCGGGCGGGGATTCACGCGTGGGTGATCGCAGCCGGCGGCGGCGTGGTGTGGAACGGGAAGGATATCGTCTCGGCGCATTACATGGATGTCGAGGAGGTTGAGCAGGTCACGGCGATGGCCCACGGCAACGGCCTGGTCCCCTTCTACTTTGACGAGGAGCGCATCTACGCTGACCGCGCCGCACTGGATGCGATGGGCATGCTCGAGATCAACGAGAACGCGAGCGAGGGCCAGCCCGTGCTCGACCTCGACCAGTTCACCCCCGCCCACGCCACCAAGGTCTCGCTTGCCGCGGCCACGCCCGACCACATGGACGACGTGATCGGCGCGTTCACCAAGCGCTTCCCCACCACCACGCGCTCGCATGCCAACTTCCTCGACATCGTGGCCCCCGGGGTCACGAAGTGGGAGGGGATCGAAAGGGCGCTCGCCGTGCGGGGCCTGCGGGCCGAGGACGGGCTCGGCGTCGGTGATTCGGAGAACGACGTCGCCTGGCTCAGCCGCATCGGCTACCCCGTGGCGGCCGCGCTCGCCAGCCCTGAGGTGCTTGAGACGTGCCGGTGGCGTTTGCCGAAGGTTGACGACGCCGTGGCGCGGCTTCTCCAGGCCGAGGTTGCTCGCCGGGCCAAGGACGACTAGCCTACTCCTCCGTTCCGGCCCCGAAGTGGTCCCAGCCGCCAAACCCTGCCACTTCGCGGTTGCCCACAGTCACGCGCCCGCCGTTGGAGGCGCCCATGACCTCGCCGATGTCGATGAAGCCCTCCGGCAGGGCGACGCCGGGGCGGATCGTGGCGATGAACCCGTGGTCCTCCCCGCCGGTGAGGAGCCATTCGCGCCGGTCGGCGTGGAGCCGACCGGCTGCCCGGCCCAGCGGCCCCAGCTTCCTTTCAAGTGAGCGTGGGTCGAAGTCGATCCACACCCCGGAGGCCTTCGCTAGGCGCCGCGCATCGCGGACGAGGCCATCGGAGAGGTCCATCATTGCCGTCACGCCCCCGGCCATCGCCGCGGCGAGCGCGGCATCGAGCGGCGGCTTGGGCCGCTTGAAGTCGTCCACGAGCCCGGCCACCGCCGCGTCGATGTCCACCCCGGCCTCGAGCAGGGCTAACCCGGCCGCACCGTGCCCGAGGTTCCCGGCGTGAATCACCCGGTCCCCGATCTGGGCGTCGGAGCGGCGCAGGGGCGCGCGCCCCTCCATGTCGCCCAGCACGGTCACGCCAATGACGATCGCCTCCGAGCCCACCAGGTCTCCTCCGTCCACGCCAACCCCCAGTGGCGCACACGCCTCCGCCAACCCGCGCGCAAAGTCCTCCACCCACTCCACCTCGAGCGAGCCGGGCAGGCCGAGCGAGATGACAAGCGTGCGGGGCCGGGCTCCCATGGCCACGGCGTCGGCGAGGTTTTGCATGGCGGCCCGGAAGCCGATGTCGGCCCCGCCTGACCAGTCGCGCCGGAAGTGGTGGCCTTCCACGAGCATGTCGGTGGAGATCGCGGCCGCCCCGGCCATGGCGAGCACGGCACAGTCGTCCCCCGAAGGCACGTCTACCCCTTCGCCGCGCGGCAGAAGGGGTAGGAAGCGTGAGATGAGGTCGTCTTCGGTGGTGTGCGAGATGAGCATGTGCTCACCCTAGCAAACGGCCACGGCCCTACTTGTTATCCTCGATGAACTGGGCAAACGCGGCGATGAAGTTCGCGATGATCTCGCGCGAGGTTTCGTTCGTGATCACGCCATCCTCGAGCTGGCCGGTCCGGGTGGCGTCGATGTAGGCCTCGGGCTGGGTCATGAGCTTCGGGCCGAAGAACAGCAGGGTGCTGCGCAGGTGCGACTGGGCCAGCGCCGTGCCAACCCCAGAGGGCGCCGCACCAGTCACCGCCACGGGCTTACCCGCTAGCGACCACTGCCCCCACGGGCGCGACGACCACTCGATCGCGTTGTGGAGCAGTGCCGAGAACATGCGGTTGTGCTCGGGGGTGATGAACAGGACGCCGTCGGCGGAAGCCAGCAGCTCCTTAAACTTGACGGCCACCTCGGGGTAGGCCGCGTCGTAGTCACGGTTGTAGTGCGGCAGGTCCTTGATCTCGGCCTCGACCATCTCGACGCCCTCCGGCGCGAGTTCCACGAGCGTGTTGGCAAGCTGACGGTTGATGGAGCTCGCCGAAGCGGAGCCGACCAGGTAAACGATCTTCATGTTGGACCTTCCCGTAGGTGTTATTCGCGAACTTCGCGTTACACGTTCAGGTTAAGATCGACTAGTCGAACTTTCAACTATTCTGGTGGTGTGCTCTCTCACAGCGCACGACGCCGCCCAGTCGCCCCGCGCCCGCCGTCCAGCCACCCGCAACGCATGCCCGACGACGCCGTCGTCCGGCCCGTTCCAGCGCCCGGCTAGCGCAGCCCGCGCGGCCGCTCGAGGGCCAGCCCGACGAGCTCGTCGACGAGCTCGCCATAGGACAGCCCGGCCTGGCCCCACAGGGCCGGATACATGGAGAACGGCGTAAAGCCAGGCATCGTGTTGATCTCGTTGACGATCGGCTCGCCGCCGGCAACGAAAAAGTCCACGCGCGTGAGCCCCTCGCACTCGAAGGCATCGAAAGTCCGCACGGCGATCTCTCCCACGCGCCGCGTGGTCTCCTCATCCAGCTCGGCGGGGATCGACATGGTGAGACCGTCGGTGGAAACGTATTTGGAGTCGAAGTCGTAGAAGCCGCCGGCCGGGGCCTCAAGCAGCACCTCGCCCAACACCGAGGCTCGGGCCGGTTCATCCCCACGCCCACCGAGCACAGCGCACTCGACCTCACGCCCGGCAATCCCCTGCTCGATCACCACCTTCGGGTCATGCGCCTGGGCCACCTCCACCGCGGCGGCCACGCCCTCCAGGCGCTCCACCTTGGAGATCCCCAGCGAGGACCCTGCACGCGCCGGCTTGACATACACCGGGAACTCAAGCTCCGCGACCTCCGCGAGCACGGCGTCGCGCTCGGCACGCCAACGGTGAGCGGTGACGGCCACGTACGGCCCCACCGGCAACCCCGCCCCGATCAGCACCTGCTTCATGAAATCCTTGTCCATCCCAGCAGCCGACGCCAATACGCCGCAGCCCACATACGGGATGCCGGCCATCTCGAGCAGGCCCTGGATGGTGCCGTCCTCCCCGAAGGGTCCGTGCAGAACGGGGAAGACGACGTCGACCGCGCCCAGCTCACGCACCTGCCCGCCCCCGACCTCGAGTAGCGACTGGCTACCGTCCCCCGGCGGGATCACGATGCGCCGATCGGAAGGACCCACCTCGGTCAACCCGTGGGACATGTCGAGCGCCTCGGGGTCCGTCTCCCCCGGCACCCAAGTGCCGTCACGGCGGATGCCGATGCTGACGACGTCGTAACGATCCGGATCGAGCGCCCTCATAACCGCGCCCGCGGTGGCGCACGAAATCGAGTGTTCCCCGGAAATCCCGCCGTAAATGACGGCAATACGAATTCTCTTCACCACTTAAGACTACCCGAGGAGGTTCACAGTGTCGGTGAGCCGCGTTAGTCTGTTAAGCAACATGAAGGAGGAAACGTGAAGACACACCTTTTTGCCGCGGCCGCCGTGTTGGCGCTTGCCGCATGTACGCAGGATCCAGGCGCGTCCGACACCACTCCCGCGCCAACGACGCCGACCCCGTCGGCCACCAAGACCGCAACTCCCGAGCCGACCGAGGAGCCAACGCAAACCGAGACCGAGCCCGAGCAGCCCGCGCTCCCCAGCGCCGAACCGTCGGTGCCCTACACCCCGGAAAACAAGGCCTCCCAGTCCGAGAACTGGCCGGACATTTCGGCCCAGGCCCTGCCCTACGCCGTCAACTATGGCTACAACTACGTGGACATCATCTACACGTGGGACGGCACGGGCGAACTGAGCTGGTACACGGACGGCTGGGCGGACCAGGCCGTCGAGGAGGGCTCGGGCCTGCCGATCGACGTCCACTCCGACAACGTGCTGCAGATCCACGTGGCTGGCCTACGCCTGCCCGAACCGGACGAGTATGACACGTCCGCCTTCACCCTCAGCCAGACCGAGACCACGGGCATGACCCGGCTCGCAGTTGCCGGCCCGTTCGAAGGACAACACACCGTGACCATTGGCGCCGAGGCACGCCTGCCCTACTCCATCGAGGTCACCAGCCAGCCCAATGCCGACGGCGGCACCGACGCCGTGCTGCGCGTCTACTTCGACGAGTAGGCGGCAGTGAACCGCCGAGCCGACGAGTAAGCGGCAACGAGCGGCGACTCTAAAAATAGGTAGCAACGACCCGCGGACGGCATAGAGCCGCGCGGGCGTCGTCGGGCTAGTACAGCTAGGCGACCCGCTCAACGACGGCGCCCACGGCCGCCAGTTTGCGCATGAAGTGCTCGTACCCGCGGTTGATGATGTCGATGCCCACCACGTGCGATTCGCCCTCGGCCGCGAGGGCGGCGATGAGATGGGAGAAGCCTCCGCGCAGGTCCGGCACCTCAATGTCCGCGGCGTGGAGCTTGGTGGGGCCCTGAATGACGGCGGAGTGGTAGTAGTTCTCCTGGCCGAACCGGCACCCCTTGGAGCCCAGGCACTCGCGGTAGACCTGGATCTTCGCGCCCATCTGGTTGAGCGCCTTGGTGAATCCGAAGCGGTTTTCGTACACGGTTTCGTGGACGATCGACACGCCTTCGGCTTGGGTGAGGGCCACGACCATGGGCTGCTGCCAGTCGGTCATAAAACCGGGGTGCACGTCGGTCTCAAGCGGAATGGATTTGAGTGGCGTGCCGGGGTGCCAGAAGCGGATCCCGTCGTCGAGCACGTCGAACTTGCCGCCCACCTTGCGGAAGACATTGAGGAAGTTCATCATCGATTCCTGCTCGGCCCCGCGCACGGTGATGTCGCCGCCGGTGGCCAGCGCCGCACACGCCCACGAACCCGCCTCGATCCGGTCTGGTAGCGCGGTGTGGGTGTAGCCGTGGAGCTCCTCCACGCCCTCGATGTGGATGGTGCGATCGGTGTCCACTGTGATGAGCGCGCCCATCTTTTGCAAGATCGCGATGAGGTCCATGATCTCGGGTTCCACGGCCGCGCCGCGCAGCTCGGTGATGCCGCGCGCCCGCACGGCCGCCAGCAGGGTCTGCTCGGTGGCACCCACGGACGGGTAGGGCAGGTGGACCTTGCGCGCCTTGAGGCCGGAGGGGGCCACGAGGTGGAGGCCGAGCTCCTGGGCGTCACGCGTGGCGCCGAAGTCCTCGAGCACCTTGAGGTGGAAGTCCACCGGCCGATCACCGATATGGCAGCCGCCCAGGTCCGGGATGAAGGCCTCCCCCAGCCGGTGCAAGAGCGGGCCGCAGAAGAGGATCGGGATGCGGGAGGAGCCGGCCAGCTCGTCCACCTTCGCCGGGTCCGGCAAGTGCAGCCGGCCCGGGGTGATGGTGACGACGCCCTCCGCCTGGTCATAATCGACCTTCGCGCCGTGCAGGCGCAATAGCTCCGAGACCACGTCGACGTCGCGAATCAGCGGCACGTTACGCAACACGGACGTCTCCTCCGTGAGTAGCGCCGCCACCATCGCCTTCGACACGAGGTTCTTCGCTCCACGCACGCGGATCTCACCGCGTAGCGGATGCCCGCCTTGGACGCTCAACACTCCAGCCATCACTGTCCTTCCATAACTGGTGCCATCTTAGCCACTGCCACCGACAATTCCTGTGATCTAACGTCCACGGGGAGTCCGCCGGCCGAGGAAAGCTGTGCGTGGCCCGTGTTGGTGTGATGATAGGTGCATGGAGATCAACACCCTGACATTCGGCGACCTACTCGGCATCACCTGGCTCCAAGCGCTCGCGGTGGTGGTGGGCACGGTGGCGATGTATGCGCTGCTGTTGCTCATCTTGCGCGTGATCGGCCAGCGGATGAGCGCGCGCCTCGCCACGCACGACATGGTGGCGATCATTATCCTCGGCGCGATCGCCGGCCGCTCCACGCTCGGCCACACCCCCACCCTGGCAGGCGGCGCGATCGCGCTGGTCACGCTGTTCATCATGCGCTCGATCCTGGGCCGCATACGGCACAACCCGCACGGAGACCTCCTGATCAACACCCCGCCCATCGTGGTCATGGCACGCACCAACATCTTCCCCGACGCCCTGCGCCACGCGCGCGTCACCGAGGCCGAGCTGTGGATGGCGCTGCGCCAGGCCGGCGTGCGTAACGATGACGAAATCGCCGCCGTCGTCCTTGAACCCAACGGGCATTTTTCGGTACTGCGCCGGGGCGTGCCGATCGACCCGCGGATTCTCCAGCACGTCGACGGCGCCGACCGCATCCCGCGCGAGTTCATCGGAGACAAACACTTCGGCGACCTCGACACCGACTAGCCCGGCTGGCCGACCCTAGTCCGACTCGGCGGGCGCCCTCCCACTGAGCGGCAGCCGGCAACGCGCCCCAACTACGCGATCGGCGCGTCCCCGCCCACGGGCCGAGCAGCCTTGACCTCAAACTTGGCCTCGGTCTTGGCAGGAAGCGTCCGCGGCTTCCAGCTGGGGCGATTCGCCTCATAGGCCGTGATGAGCTCTTCATCGCGCAGGGTGAGCCCGATGTCGTCCAGGCCCTCCATGAGCGTCCAGCGCGTGTAGTCGTCGATGTCGAAGCGGCAGGTGAAGCCGCCGGCGATGACCTGACGGTTCTCCAGGTCAACCGTCACCTCCGTGCCCGGCTCGGTTTCGAGGATCTTCCACAGCTGCTCGATGTCTTCCTGGCCCACGACACCGGCCACTAACCCCTGCTTGCCCGCGTTCCCGCGGAAGATGTCCGCAAAGCGCGGGGCGAGGACGGCCCTGAATCCGTAGTCCTTCAGCGCCCATACCGCGTGCTCGCGCGAGGAACCCGTGCCAAAGTCCGGGCCGGCCACGAGCACCGAGCCGCGCTTGTAGGAATCCTGGTTGAGCACGAACTTCGGGTCCTTGCGCCAGGCATAGAACAGGGCGTCGTCGAAGCCCGTGCGTGCCACGCGCTTGAGGAAGACCGCCGGGATGATCTGATCGGTGTCCACGTTCGAGCGGCGCAGTGGCACCCCCACGCCCGTGTGCGTGATGAACTTGTCCATTTACTTCCCCGCTTCCATGAGGTCTGCCGGCGTGGCGAAGTGCCCCGCGATAGCCGTGGCGGCCGCCACCAGCGGTGAGACCAGGTGGGTACGCCCACCCTTGCCCTGGCGGCCTTCAAAGTTTCGGTTCGACGTCGACGCCGCTCGCTCGCCTGGCGCCAGCTGGTCGGGGTTCATGCCCAGGCACATCGAGCACCCGGCATTACGCCACTCGGCACCAAAGTCGAGGAAGACCTTATCCAAGCCCTCCTGCTCCGCCTGGAGCCGGACGCGCGCCGAGCCGGGAACCACAAGCACGCGGACGTCGTCGTGCTTCTTCTTGCCCTCGATCACGCCGGCCACGGCCCGCAGATCCTCGATGCGGCCGTTGGTGCACGAGCCGATGAAGACCGTGTCCACGGCGATGTCGCGGATTGGCTTGCCCGGCTCGAGGTCCATGTACTCGAGGGCGCGTTCGGCGGCGGTGCGCTGGGTTTCGTCGGCCATGTCGGCCGGGTCGGGCACGGTGGCCGAGATCGGCACGCCCTGACCGGGGTTGGTGCCCCAGGTGACGTAGGGTTCGAGGTCGTCGGCGTCCAGATCCACCTCGGCGTCGAAGACGGCGTCGTCGTCGGACTTGAGCGTGCGCCAGTAGGCGAGCGCGGCCTCCCATTCCCCGCCCTCGGGGGCGTGCGGACGGCCCTTAATGTAGGCGAACGTCGTGTCGTCGGGCGCGATCATGCCCGCGCGGGCGCCGGCCTCGATCGACATGTTGCAGATCGTCATGCGTGCCTCCATCGACAGCGCGCGGATCGCCTCGCCACGATACTCGAGCACGTAGCCGGCACCCCCGTTGGTGCCGATCTTGGCAATGATGGCAAGGATGATGTCCTTGGCGGTAGTGCCGGGCTTGAGAGCGCCACGCACGTTGATCGCCATCGTCTTAAACGGCGCCACGGGCAGGGTCTGGGTGGCGAGCACATGCTCCACCTGCGAGGTGCCGATGCCGAACGCGAGCGCGCCGAACGCGCCGTGCGTGGAGGTGTGCGAATCGCCGCAGACGATCGTCATGCCCGGCTGCGTGATGCCCAGCTGCGGGCCGACCACGTGAACGATGCCCTGGTCGGCGTCGCCCAGCGAATGGAGGCGGATGCCGAACTCTTCGGCGTTCTTGCGCAACGTGTCGATCTGCGTGCGCGAGGTGGGGTCGGCGATTGGCAGGTCGATGTCGAGGGTGGGGGTGTTGTGGTCCTCGGTTGCGATCGTCAGATCGGGCCGGCGCACCTTCCTCCCCGCCAGGCGTAGGCCCTCGAAGGCCTGGGGGCTCGTAACCTCGTGGCACAGCTGGAGGTCGATGTACAACAGGTCCGGGGCGCCGTTCTCCCCGCGCTTGACGATGTGGTCGTGCCACACCTTTTCAGCCAAAGTTCCGCTCATGCCTTCACTTTAGGGGCATAGGACCATCGATCACTTGCATCTCATCTTGTGAGATGGGAGGATCATTGCATGGACAAGGAAAACGGAAGCGGCGTCGGCGTTCTTGACAAGGCCACGCTCGTACTGAACGCTCTCGAATCGGGCCCACTGACCTTGGCTCAGCTGGTGCAAGCAACGCACCTCGCACGCCCCACAGCCCATCGGCTCGCCGTGGCTCTAGAATATCATCGCTTCGTCGCGCGCGACATGCAGGGGCGCTTCACCCTCGGCCTGCGCCTGTCCGAGCTCGCCTCGGCCGCTGGCGAGGACCGCCTGCTCGCCGCCGCAAACCCCGTGCTCACCGCGCTGCGCGACCACACGGGCGAATCCGCCCAGCTCTACCGCCGCCAGAACGACGTGCGCGTGTGCGTGGCCGCCGCCGACCGCTCGATGGGCCTGCGCGATTCCATCCCCGTGGGCGCCACCCTGTCCATGCTCGCCGGCTCCGGCGCCCAGGTACTGCTTGCCTGGGAGGAACCCGACAAGCTCCACCGCGGCCTTCACGGCGCCGAGTTCACCGCCACCATCCTTTCCGCCGTCCGACGCCGCGGCTGGGCCCAGTCCATCGGCGAGCGCGAGCCGGGGGTCGCCTCGATATCGGCGCCCGTGCGCGGGCCGTCGGGGCGCGTGATCGCCGCCGTGTCCATCTCCGGGCCCGTGGAGCGCATGGGCCGCCAGCCCGGGCGCCACCACGCGGCCGCCGTCGTCACCGCCGCGAACCGCCTCACCGAGGTGCTCAAGCGCTCCGAGTTCTAACCATGCGCAAGACACTCCTCGTCACCAATGATTTCCCGCCGCGCGCCGGCGGCATCCAGACCTTCCTCGAGGGCTTCGTCGGCCAACTCGACCCCGACCAGCTCATCGTCTACGCCTCCACTCCCCCGGACGTGGACGGGGTGTCGGGCGTGACGCTCGCCGCGGACTACGACGCAGGCCAGCCGTTCGACGTCGTGCGCTACCCCGGCACGATGATGTTGCCCACGCCCACCGTGCGCCGGAAGATGCAGCAGCTCATCCGCGATCACGACGTGAAAAACGTGTGGTTCGGGGCCGCCGCACCGCTCGGGGTCATGGCAAAGGCCGCTCACGCCGCCGGCGCCGACCGCGTCATTTCCACCACGCACGGCCACGAGATCGGCTGGTCGATGCTGCCGGGTGCCCGCCAGATCCTGCGCAAGGTGTTTCACGACGCCGACCTAGTCACCTACCTGACCGAGGCCACGCTCGCCCGGCTCAAGCCCTTCATGGGCGACACGGACATCATGCAGCTCCACGGCGCGATCGACCCCGAGCTGTTCGCCTTCAACGCCGGCGCCCGCCGCGAGCTGCGCGAGCGCTACGGGCTGGGCGAGGCGCCCGTCGTCGTGTGCATCTCGCGTCTTGTGGAGCGCAAGGGGCAAGACCGCCTCATCGCCGCCTGGCCGGAGGTGATGGCGCGCCACCCGGAGGCGAAGCTGGTGATCGTGGGCAAGGGACCGTACGGGGAGAAACTGCGGCAGATGGCGGCGGACTCCCCCGTGTCAGCCTCGATCGTGTTCACGGGCGAGGTGCAGTATTCGGAGCTCGTGGCGCACTATTCGCTGGGCGACGTGTTCGCCATGCCGTGCCGCACGCGCGGGGCAGGGCTCGACATCGAGGGGCTCGGCATCGTGTATCTGGAGGCCTACGCGGCCGGGCTGCCTGTGGTGGCCGGGGATTCGGGCGGGGCGCCCGAGGCGGTCCAAGACGGGAAAACAGGCCTGGTGGTCAACGGCCGGTCAGTGCACGCGATCGTGGCCGCCCTCGACTACCTGCTCGAAGACCGCGAGCGCTCCGCCGCCATGGGCGCGGCCGGCAAGCGCTGGGTGGATGAGAAATGGCGGTGGTCCGACGTGGCCAAGCCACTGATCGAGGCCCTGTCCTGATGGCGACCATCGGCCTTGCCGCCTGCTCGAACCCCGTTGCGGGGCGGGAGGAGAAGCTGGCCGAACTCGTCGGAGTCTTTGAGGGCGCGGGGTATCGCGTGGATACGCGGTTCGTGGAGCGTTTCGCCGGGCACGAGCAGCGGGTTAGTGGCGGTTCTGGGGGCTCGGGCGGGGGCTCGCGCGTGTGGCGCATCAACCCGCGCGTGCGTGCCGAGTTGCTCACCGAGCTTTTCGCCGACAGTGCTGTCCACGCCATCTTCGACATAACCGGCGGGGACCTGGCCAACGAGGTGCTCGAATGGGTGGACTGGGACGTGGTGAGCGCCAACCCCAAGCCGTTTGCCGGCTACTCGGACGTGAGCGTGGTGGTCAACGCGCTGGTCGGTGCCGGCTCTGGTGCGGGCAGGTTGGGACCGGGTCGGACGGCCACGCTGTGGAACCCGTGGACAGCGCTGAAGCGCGGGGCTGACGACGTGCCTGCGATCCTCGCGCGCAAGCACATTCGCCCGGCATGCGATCGCGAGCTGCCCGACCTGCCGATCATCGGCGGCAACGTACGCTGCCTGGCCAAGCTGGGCGGCACGCGCTGGTGGCCTCGGGCCACCGGGCATCTTGCCCTGCTCGAGGGCATGGCGACCACCCTCGAGGCCGTTACCACCTACACCGAACAGCTACGCCAGCTCGGACTGTTCCGCGGGGCCGAGGGCCTGATCCTGGGCCAGTTCACGGACATCGACGCGGTCGGCCAGCGCGGTATCCTCGCCGACACCCTGCGCGAGATCACGGGCCTGGACGTCTGGCACGCGCCTGAGATCGGACACTCGCGCGACTCCGCGCCGGTCACCATCGGCTAGCCGCGCACCTGTCTGGCCGGCGTCGTGAAGCCGCGATCAGTTGGGGATGAGCTCGACTACGCGCTCGAAGTCGGCCTTCGGCAGGCGCTTTTGGCCGCGGATGGGCTTGCACATGGAATCGGAGGCCTTGTAGACCACGGAGGGCAGGGCGTAGAGTCGGCCCACCTTGGTGGCGGCGAGGGAGGCGAGTTCGAAGGCGCCAGGCCCGGGGTGGTCGGTGAGTGCAACCAGTGAGACGGCGTGCGGGTCGAGGACAAGCGCCTTCGTCTTGCCGTGACCCTTGAGCCGTGCCTCGACGATCTGGCCGGTGATGAGGGAGCCCGCGCCATCATCGTAGGCGCCGATCTTCTTGGGGCCCTTGGCGGGCTTGGCTCGGCGGAAGCGCTGGAACAGGCCTTCGACGACATCGTCGGTGAAGAAAACGTCGAGCAAGAAATCGAGAATCGCACCCATAGACCTATTGTAGCAAGCCGGGAACGGCGGTGGTCCGCCCGAAGGTGGACTAGCGGGCTACGGCGGCGTCGAACCCGCCAAGCGGACCGCCGCGCCGCGCTCGCGAAGCTGCGCCACGACGTCGTCGGGCGTGTCAGAGGTGACCACGACGCTGTCGAACTCGGCGGTGTCGGCCACCCGGTAGAGCGCCTTGCGTTCGAACTTGGAGGCCGTGACCGCCAGGTGGGACCGGGCAGCGGAGGTGAGCATGAGGGCCTTGTAAGCGGCGACCTCCGGGTAGGGGTGGTAGACCACGCCGTCCGTGATGGCCGCGGCGGAGATAAAGGCGTGGTCGGCGTGCATCTGTTGGAGGGCCTTCATGCCCTCGGGGCCGTAGTTGGCGTCCAGGTGGCGGTCGTAGCGCCCGCCGAGGGTGACGAGCTCCCAGTCGGGCACGGAGCCCGCGAGCTGGATGATCGACCAGTTGTTCGTAATGACGGTAAGCCCGCCCACGTCGGTGAACTGCTTGAGGATGGAAAACACGGTGGAGGAATCGTCGCAGATGATCGAGGCGCCGCGGGTGATGTACTCCTTGAACTCGCACGCCAGCATGTCCTTCGCCTCTTCCTCCTGGGTGAGGCGGTACTTCATCGAGGTTTCGCTGAGCGACGTGGCGACCGCGGTCACTTCACCGCGCGAGCGGACAATCACGCGGTCATTCTCCAGCTCGGATAGGTCGCGATAGATCGTCATCGAGGAGGCGTCCACCAGCTTCAGCAGGTCCTCAATGCGAACCGTGCCGACGTTGAGCACGTGCTCGGCGAGCAGCTGCTGGCGTTCGTTCTTACTGAGCTGAGCCACGACCATATCCTTCGTATCGGCGGACCAAGACGTGTCACTATAGTATCCCCGCCGGGGCACGACGACGAAAGGTGTGCCGGGAGAGGCCTCCCAGCACACCTTGTCGCCAACCGGCAAGGCGTTCAGCCTGCCGGCGCTGGCGCCGAAGGGTCCCAACCGCAGGATTTAGGGGCGAAGAATGTACTTCGATCCCTTGCCCTGGGCCATGTCCTCCAGCGATTCCACGAGCGCCTCGAGCGGGCGCACCTCGCTACACAGCGACATGCCGTCGAACTTGCCGGTGGACAGCAGCTCGACCGCGATCTTCACGTAGCGCGGTTGGTGGTGGTAGACGCCCTTGAGCGTGTACTCCTTGTAGTGCATGTCCGAGGAATTCACCGAGAACGGCGCACCCTTCGGCGTGCCACCGAACAGTACGGCGGTGCCGCCTGGGCGCAGGCAGTGCACAGTCTGCTCCCACACCTGGGGCAGGCCCACGGCCTCGACAGCGACGTCTGCACCCCGCCCACTGGGGGTGAGCTTCGTGATCTTCGCGGCGCACTCCTCCGGGGTTTCCAGGCCGGTGAGGTTGACGGTGCGAGCACCGGCGGCCTCGGCTTGCGCGAGTCGACCCTCGGAGCGGTCGGCGGCGATCACGCTGGCGCCGCGCAGTTGGGCGAGCTTGATGAACATCTGACCGATCGGGCCGGCGCCGTTGACCACCACCGTGTCGCCCAGCTTGATGCCGGACTCGGAGATGCCGTGCACCACGGTCGAGAGCGGCTCGAGCGGGGCGGCAGCCTCGAAGGAGAGCGTGTCTGGAATCTTGTAGGTGTTGCGCTCTACGATCGCCTTCGGGATGACGATCTGCTCAGCGAACGCGCCGTTGAGGTACTCAAGGTTCTCGCACAGCGATTCGCGCCCGATCGAGCAGGCCCAGCAGTGCCCGCACGGTGCGGTGTTGGCGGCGACCACGCGGTCGCCTGGGGCGAAGTCGGTCACGCCCTCCCCCACCTCAGTCACGACGCCGGCGAACTCGTGGCCGAACCTCGCCGGTAGCGTCGGGAAAAGAGTGGGGTGGCCGCGTCGGTAGGACTTGAGATCGGTGCCGCAGGTCGCGGCGGCCTTAACCTCGACGGCGACTTCGCCGGGCCCAGGTGTGCCCGGTTCGATGTCTTCGAGTCGAAGATCGCCGGGTCCGTAAAACATGTATGCGCGCATATTTTCTCCTTGTTACGGGCGTGCGGGGAGCACGGCCCGAGCTAAAATGTTGGCGTAGTCCGGATCGTCGCCGTAGACGATCTGCTCGGCCGCGTACAGGAGCGGCAGGCGGTCTTTGACGCCGCCGGTCTGCTCCACGAGCCTGATAGCGAGCGGGATAGCGGGAACGCCCTCGACTGTCTGCTCGAGCTCCTCCATAGTCTTGAGCGCTACCTTCGCGCCTTCGCCGCGGCCGATGCGCACGCCGTAGACCTTGTTGCGCCCGGACAGGCCGGTCACCTCGAGGTCGCCCACGCCGGGCAGGCCGTAGGCGGTGGCCTCCTTCGCGCCGAGCGCCACGGACAGGATCGACATCTCGCGCACCGCCTGGGCGAAGGTCGCTGCCTTGAGGTTGTGGTGCGGGTGACCGCTCTTTTCCTCCAGGCCGTCGGCGATGCCGAGCATGATGGCGTAGACGTTCTTCATCGGGGCACACAGCTCCACGCCGACCTCGTCGTCCGAGGCCTCGATCGCGTAGTGGTCGGAGCGTGCCTCGCGGGCGTACTTGACGGCGACGTCGTAGTCCCGGCACCCGAAGATCGTGGCCGTGGGCTCGTTCGCCGCGCACTCGTTGGCCTTGACCGGGCCGGCGATCGCCACGATCGGCGGCAGCGTGACCCCGGCGTTCTGTGCCATGCGACGGAGCCCGACGGGCAGGAGCTCAATCGTGCCGTCCTCGGCAGGCAGGAAGCCCTTCGTGGTCAGCCACAGCGCCTTGGCCTTCGAGATGCCCTCGAAGGCAAGCTCGGCCACCTTCGGCACGCCAACGGACGCGACCGACATGACGACGACGTCGACCCCGGCCATCGCCATGTTCAGGTCGCCTGAGCGGAAGGTGCTGACCTTGTCGGAGATCACGACGTCGATGCGCGGGTGCGGCTTGCCGGCCTCGATCGCGTCGATGAGGTGGTCATCAAGCCAGGTCCCCCACAGGTTCACCTCCCAGCCCGCGCGCACGAGCGCGTTGGCGAGTCCGGAGCCCATGGCTCCAGCACCGAGGATTGCAATGGATGGCATGACAGTTTCCTTCCTACTCTTCTTCGTTGGACACTTCGGCGTCCGGGTAGCGGCGCGCGAACTCGTGGAGCTGATCGTTGGTCTCCTTCAGGTCCGCGTACAGGCGGCCCTGGATGTCAGCGAGTTCGGCGTAGATCTTGTGGTTTTCCTCATTCGGCTCGGTGGAGTCGGTGAACTGGGCCATGTGCTTGGCGGCCGTGGCGATCGAGTTGTCGCCAAAGACGCCGGTGGCGGACATGGCCACGATGCCGGCGCCGAGCGCGGAGATTTCGTCTTCCTTGCAGGCTGTCATCGGCAGGCCGATCGCATCGGTCATGATCTGGCGCCACAGCTGGGAGCGGATGCCGCCTCCCATCGCGCGCACGGTGGTGAGCTTGGTGCCGGTGGCCTCCTGCAGAGCGTTGAGCGAGCGCGCCATCTCCATGGCGATCGCCTCGAGCAACGAGCGGTACATCGAGCCACGCCCGTGCGTGCCGCGCCAGCCGACCACAGCTCCGCGGGCGATCGGCTCCCAGTAGGGGCTTTGCACGGCGTTCCAGTAGGGCAGGGTGACGAGGCCGCCAGAACCCACGGGGCGGGCCGCTGCCGCCGCCTCCAACTCGGGGTCCGGGCCGCCGTTGAGGGCGGGGTTGCCGAACTGCTTGCGGAACCAGGTGGCGAGGAACGCGCCGGAGGACTGGAGAACCTCAAGCACGTAGGTGTCCGGGATGCCGCCGGCGAGCGTGCGGAAAACCTGGCCGTACTGGTAGTCGGTGGCGGTCACGCCCGCGTTTACCGCGGTGCCCATGTTGAGGTAGGCCACGTCCGGGTCCACTGCCGCCGCGCCGACGCCGGCCGCCTGGCCATCGCCCAGGCCCGAGATGACGGGCACTTCCTGGAACAGGCCCCAGAACTCGCGGATGTCCTTCTTGACGTAGCCGATGACCTCGCCGGGCTTGTGGAGGGTGGCCATCTGATCTCGGGTGACGCCGGCGATGTCCATGAGCTTGTCGGAGAAGTCGAGCTTTTCAATGTCGAACAGGCCGAGGGAGTCGGCCGAGGTGACCGAGGACTTCCACTCGCCGGTCAGGCAGTAGACGAGGTAGCCGTGGACGTCCACGATCTTGTCAGCACTCGCCCACAGTTCCGGCTCGTGCTCCTTGACCCAGGCCATCTTGTAGATCGCGGGCGTGACGTCGGCCGGCTTGCCCGACAGCTGGTGAATCTCGGGCGTGCCGTACTTCTGGATCTGGTCGGCCGCGCGGATGTCGAGCCACAGGATACCGTTACGCAGGGGCGTGCCGTCAGCGGTGAAGGGCGCGAAAGATTCGCGCTGGTGGGTGATGCCGATGGCGGCGATCCGACCGCGGTCGGCCATCGATAGCGAGGCCACGGCCTCGGCGATAGCAGCGTTCGTGGAGCTCCACCAGTGCTCGGGATCGTGCTCACCGAATCCCTGGTGCGGGGTGCGAAGGGGGATTTCGCGCTTACCGAGCGCGATGACGTTTCCTTCAACATCGACAACGATGGCCTTCGACGAGGTCGTGGACGAGTCAACTGCGATAACGAGCGGACCATCGGCCGCGTTCAACTTGGTCATTGTGTTCTCCTGATTCTTCTTTGAATCCGACCGGCCGGGACAACCGGCGCTAATTAACAGTATCAACAATGTTGAATGATAAATCCACCATTTGATCTTGTTGAATATATGTGCAGAGCACATGAACGACTGAGAAAAGCGCAACCCCGGCTGCTGGAATCAACAGCCGGGGCTGGCAGGCTCGCTCTTGGATTGACTACTTTCGTTCGGGTTGCTTGCCGTAGCTGGCCATGCCCACCACTGCTTCGGCCATCTGCTCCTCATCAAGCAGTGCGATCGGCGCGCCCGTGGACATCGCCCGCAACTGGATCTCGCAGATGTATTCGAGGATCGGAAGGAGGTTCACGGCCTTGGTCAGGCTCGGACCGATCGTGATCGCTCCGTGGTTCTTCATCAGGGCGCCCGTGCGGCCGTCCAGTGCGGCGGCCACGTTGTCGGCAAGCTCGTCCGTGCCGAACGCCGCATAGGGCGCCACCCGCACCACTCCCCCGAACATCGCCGAGTAGTAGTGCGACGGCGGAATCTCGTCCACCAATAGACCAAGCGCGGTGGAGGCGTAGGCGTGGTTGTGAGTGATCGCCTGGGCGTCGGTGGCCTCATACACAGCAATGTGCAGCGGGAGCTCAGAGGACGGCTTGAGATCGCCATCCACGCGATTGCCCGCCATGTCGTAGACCACCACGTCCTTCGCCGTCATGGTCGCATAATCGACGCCCGAGGGCGAGATAACCACATGGTCCCCAATCCGGATCGAGACGTTGCCGGCGGTTCCCACCACCAGGTTTTCCTCCACCATGAACAGGCAGGTATCAACGACTTCTTGGCGTTCCTTTTCGTACAGCATGACAAGCTCCTTGACCTGACCCCGCGCCGATGCGGCGGCCCACACTTCCGTACCCTAACGAAACCAGCACACGCCCGCATATGGGCTTGGAGCGATTGCGGCAAAAGAGCACGTATGAGCGGTGGGGCCGCGGCGGCGTCGTCGTTCGCGCAGACCCCGGGCCCGCCCGTAGAATCGAGCCATGACGAATCCATTGCTTACCCGATCCCCCCTCCCCTACTGCGTTCCCGACTGGGCCGCCATCACGCCCGAGCACATCGTGCCGGCGCTAACCGAGCTCATGACCACCGAGCGCGAGGCGTGGGAGCGCATCGCCACGAACCCCGAGCCGGCCACTGCCGCCAACACCGTAGACGCACTCGAGGAGGCCGGTCTTCCGCTCGCGCTCGCCCTCAACGCCGCCTACACGCTCATGAGCTCGATCGGTGGTGACGAACTCGACGCCGTCCAGACCGAAGTGCTCCCCCTGCTGTCCGAGCACGCGAACGCCTTCCGCCTCGACAAGCGCATCTACAACCGCTTCGCCGCCATCGACCTCACCGGCCTCGACCCCGAAACCGCGCGCTACATCACCGAGGAGCTCGAGGCGTTCACGCGCTCGGGCATCACGCTCGACGACGCCGGCAAGACCCGCCTCCGCGACCTCGACTCGCGCCTATCCGCCCTCGAGGTCGAATTCTCCCAGCGCGTCATCAAGGCGATGGACGACAACGCCGCGGTGCTGAGCGAGGCTGACGTGGACGGCGTCGACGACACGCGGCTGGCCGGCGCCCGCCAGGAGGACGGCACGTACCGCTTCGCGCTCGACAACTTCACCAACCAGACCCTGCAGGTGGCGCTCACCAAGCCAGAGGCACGCGTGGCGGTGCTCGAGGCCTCGCTCAGTCGTGGCCTGGGCGGGCACGCCTCGTCCGACACGCGCCAGCTCGTACTGGACATCACCAGGCTCCGTGCCGAGCGCGCCGAACTGCTCGGCTACCCGCACCATGCGCAGGCCGTGGCCGACGCCGGGATGGCGAAGGATTCGCAGGCGATCGTGGACCTGCTCGGGTCCGTGGCGCCGAAGGCTCTAGCGGCCGTGGAACGCGACCGAGCCAAGCTGGAGGAGCTGGCCGCGGCGGACGGCGTCGGGCTTGGCGCAGCCGACTACACGTACTACCAGGAGAAGCTGCGCGGACAGCTCGGACTCGACGACGAGGCGCTCAAGCCCTACCTCGAGCTGAACAACGTGGTGGAAAACGGCATCTTCTTCGCCGCCGGCAAGCTGTACGGGCTGACCTTCAAGCCGCGCCCAGACATCGCCGGCTGGGTGGACACGTGCAAGACGTGGGAGGTGCTGGACGAGGACGGCGAGGGCATCGCCCTGTTCCAGGCGGACTTCTACCGGCGCAAGGGCAAGTCCGGCGGAGCGTGGATGAACTCGGCTGTGGACGGCTCGAGCCGCGATGGGCTCAAGCCCGTCATCCTCAACAACTGCAACTTCCCCGAGCCCGCCGCCGGCGAGCCGTGCCTGCTGAGCTGGGACAACGTCATCACCGTGTTCCACGAGTTCGGCCACGCCCTGCACGGGATGCTGTCCCTAACGCGCTACCGCTCGCTCGCCGGCACCGAAGTTCCGCGCGACTTCGTGGAGCTGCCCTCGCAGCTGAACGAGATGTGGGCCTACCACCCGCAGGTCATGACCTCCTACGCGCGTCACTTCGAGACGGGCGAGCCGATGCCCGAGCGAATGGCGGCCACGCTGACCAAGGCCGCCACCTTCGGGCAGGCGTTCGACACCACCGAGTTCCTCGCCGCCGCCCTCCTCGACCAGGCCTGGCACCGCCTGCGTGCCGACGAGGTTCCGGATGACGCGGCTGAGTTCGAGGCCTTCGAGGAGCGCGCGCTGCGACAGATGAACATCTTCCACGAGCTCGTGCCCCCGCGCTACCGCTCCGCATATTTCGCGCACACCTTCGGCGGCGGCTACGACGCCGGCTACTACTCGTACATGTGGGCCGAAGTGTTGGTTGCCGACCTGGAGAACTGGTTCAAGGAGCAGGAGGCCGGCGGCCTCACCCGCGACGCCGGGCGCACGCTCGCCGCCGAACTGCTCTCACGCGGCAACTCCCGTGACCCCATGGAGTCCTTCGTGGCCGTCCGCGGGCGGACCCCGCGCGCCGAGGCGCTGCTCGAGAGGCGCGGGCTGGCGTAGGCCGGGTTGCCGGGGTCGCCGCGTCCACAAACGCTGCACTAAACCGCAAGATGCGATACTTATTTCCCGTTATTTTGTATCGCATCTTGCGGTTTAGTACAGCAGATGCCCTGGCGCGCGGCCGGGAACCGCGCGGCCGCACCCGGCTGCCTAACGCCGATAACGCGCACCGACGACCCCAATTCCTGCCCGGCACCGGCTGCGCTCGACACAACTCGTGAACCTGAGGCCCACTAGGCCCCCAGGGCCACCGGCAGCCAATATATTCACGACTTCTGTCGGGCAGACCGGCGGGACCTTGGTGCGCGACGCCGATAACGCGGCTTATAGGCCAAAACATGTTGGTTTCGGTTTAGTAGGTTTCGTGCCAGGTTCCGCTGTGGTAGAAGTCGGTCCAGTTAGCTACGGTTCCCCACCTGTCGATCTCGGCTTGTGCTTGGGCGCGGTGGCTGGCCTTGTCGAATTGGTCAATGATTTGTTGGTCGGTGATCGTGGTTTTAAGGATGTGTGCTGGGGTGGCAGGGAACTCGGTGTGCAGGTAGCACCACCACAAAACGGTCTTGACCTGGTGATCAAGACTCATGCCACGGTGAGCTCGTAGCACGCAGCGTAGTTGGGTATTAATCCCGCCCTCGATCAGGTTCGACGTCCTGGCAACGGGGTCACCTTCAAGGTCAAGGGCGGGATCGAGGTAGGTAAACAGCGTGCCTTGTTTGACCAGCGTATTGAGGGAGTTCTTGGCCTGGATCAGCCGAGCATGGGTGGCAACCCAACGTCCGTCTGGTAGCCGGGTGCGCTGGGCTAGGAATTCCTTGTAGGTGGTGTTCCAGGTGGCGAGTTTGCTCATCCATGCCACTGCCTGGTCAAAGGTAGTGACCTCGAGCAAGGCCTGAGCAAGACCGTAGAGATCAACACCTGCCTGAGTGCGTGGCCGGGTGGTGGTCTTACGCTTGACCGCGCTATAGGCGTGAAAGACACAGCGTTGGATCCGGGTGGTAGGCCAGGTGGTCTTCACCGCACTGGCGATGCCTTGCCCACCATCACACACGACAACATCTGGGGGCGCGTTCCTAGACATCAGTGCTTGCCAGGCACGCGTGGTCTCGCCCTTGGCCACGTACCAGCCAAGAACATGGGTCTTGGTGCAGGCAATAAGAACCACCAGCTTGTGGAACAGGTAGATCCCGTCAACAAAGACCACATGGTTAACATCGTCAACCAATGGAGAAACTGGCCATAGATGCCAAAATGGTTCGTTACGCCGTCGTATGGTGCGTCCCTTGGGCCCGTAATCGGCCAGGGTGTATTTGCCGGTGACGAAGTCTAAGAACGCACTGAAATGCCGGGCACGGATATCGTTACGCCGAGACTGGCTTGCCCTACACGCAAGACAGCGGAACCTTGGCCTACCTGCTCGAGTTGAGCCTCATTTTTGCGTCGTGCCACCACAGATTTGGCATCGAGGATTTCCCATTCCCCAATCCAAGCCGATTCAAACCCCGACCTTACCGCAGAACATCAATCAAAAACCGGGATAAAACCAACACGACCTGGCCAACCAAGAACTCAAGTCACAACGAGTCCAACCCCCACCTTTCGGCTTTGTAGCAACGAAAGACAGCTCAAAAATCAACACAACCTGACCTATAAGTCTCGTATCCTGCGGAACACCCACCTCGAAGGCTTACCGCAAGGCATGTGGCCCCGATTCCGAAGAATCGGGGCCACATCTTCAGAGAGCGGGTAGCGACCCGCTCAGATGAAACTTAGGCGCGCTTGCGAGCGACCATGACGCCACCCGCGAGAGCGATGGCAGCAGCCGCGCCCATAAGAGAGGCGACGCTCGCGCCGGTGTTAGCAAGGGTGCCCTTAGCCTCCTTGGCCTTGGGGGCCTTCGCCTCAGCAACAGGCTTCGTGGCATCAGCAGCAGGCTTCTTGGCATCGGACTGCGAATTGTCGGGAGCAGTACTCGGGGCATCAGGGGTGACCTCCGGGGCATCAGGGGTGACGCCAGAGCCAGCGCCGAGACGCTCCTTCGCGTCTGCGCACTTCACCATGTCGTAGTACTCAGTGCCCTCAGCGCAGAACCAAGTGGCATCGAGTTCGGCGTCCTTCTTCTCAAGATCCTTGATCTGTGCAGTGAGGTCAGCGCACTTCACCATGTCGTAGTACTCAGTACCCTCAGCGCAGAAGTACTGGGCATCGAGCTGCGCATCTTCGAGGTCAGCCTTCGTCTGGTCCGGGACCGGAGAGGCGACATCAGCAGCCCCGGCTTCCTTAGCAGCCTCAAGTTTTGCCTTCGCGTCAGCGAGAGCATCCTCGGCATCCGCACACTTCGCCATGTCGTAGTACTCAGACTCTGCAGCGCAGAAGTAATCGACATCAAGCTGCGCGTTCTTCACCGCAGCCTCAGCATCCGTGACCGCATCCGCAGCGAACGCCGCAGGCGTCGACCATGCCATGGCGGCCAGGCCAGCCGCAACGGCTACGCCAAACTTCTTGACAAACATTCTTCCTCCAGTGGTTTCGAATCGCGTTGTATTCGATGAGATTTCGTGGGAAAACTGCACCTGGGGCCAAGGCGTAGACACTGACCACAATGCGCTAAATATGAGTCTCGCGCTCCCCCCCCCCGCTGTCAAGATCTCGGCGAGTTCTAGTGATTGTTGCCATACCCTCTCATAAGGGGCATCATGAACAAGGAAGAATTAATAGCTCGCCGGGAACGATACTTCAAGCTTTTTGCAAGCGGCATGAATTTCACCGCAGCCGCCGTTGCTGTTGGTGTATCCAAAAGAACAGGAAAGCTCTGGAGAAACGGACGCACTCGCACCAGTGGACGCAATGAAGCGCCAAGCGTGGATTGGTACCGTGGCGACATGCCAGAGCCCGCACCACTACGCCCCAAAACCCCAAAATACTTGCTAACCACCACTTATTCAAAGCCGTGCAAGACAAACTGGCAAGCATTGGAGCCCCGAGCAGATCCCGGCCTGGCTGGCACGGACTGTCCCGGATAATAAAGCCATGCACGCCTGCCACGAAACGATCTACCAAGCTATATACGTCCAAGCCTAAGAACCGCTCAAACTCGAAGTCACACACGCTCTACGCACCGGACGAAGCCGACGAAACCCACAAGAACATGACCGGGAAATAACACCGCGTTTCCGTGACCCGATGGTCATGATCAGTGATTGTCCCGCCAGCGTGGAAGACCGTGCCATTCCCGGTCATTGGGAAGGAGACCTCATATGCGGGGCCGCTAGTAAAAGCGCGATAGGCTGTCTCGTGGAACGCCCTACCCGTTTCACCATGTTGCTTCACCTGCCCAACGGGCACGACGCGTTGGCCGTTGGGCAGGCCGTCATCACGAAAATGCAGCACCTCCCCAAACTGCTACGTAACTCACTGACCTGGGATCAAGGCAGTGAAATGACTCTCCATAAACCAATAACAGCAGCGCTAGACATGGACTTGTACTTCTGTGACCCGCACTCGCCCTGGCAACGCGGAACCAGCGAAAACACCAACGGCCTGGTCCGTCAATACTTCCCCAAAGGAACCGACCTATCCGTCTATTCCGAGGCCTACCTTGACGCCGTCGCCGAAGAACTCAACGACCGCCCACGTAAAACACTAAACTGGGAAAACCATCCGAGAGAATACTCGAACTCATCACCTAAGTGTTGCAACCGCCCCTAGAATCCGATAAGGCGCGCCACCGGCCCCGATGCCTGGAGCCGGCAATGCAAAAGGCTCCGAGCCGAAGCTCGGAGCCATTCTGTACCCCGTACCGGATTTGAACCGGTG
>NZ_KV793278.1:58822-88515 GCF_001808405.1 Trueperella sp. HMSC08B05
ACGTCCTAGGCCGCTAGACGAACGGGGCCTTGACGAAGATCGTCGGGTTTCACTTTACACAAAGGGTACGGAAGAGAAAAACCAGCTCAGCGCGACCTCTGTCACATACGAGCACGCACAGCCCCTCCTCCCTTCCGCCCAAAGGTCCCCACGCCAGCCGCTGCCCCCTGCCCCGCGCATATGCAACCTTAATTTCCATACGCAACGGCAAAAAGCCGCCTATTGGCGTTGCATATTGCGGCTTAGTGTTACATCTGCGCAAGCGCGGGAGCTCGGGAACACCGGCGCTCGAGAGCGCGGCAACTCGGCAAGTCGGCAACTCGGGCACTCGACAGCAACGAAAAAGGCTCCGAGCCGAAGCTCGGAGCCAATCTGTACCCCGTACCGGATTTGAACCGGTGTTACCGCCGTGAGAGGGCGACGTCCTAGGCCGCTAGACGAACGGGGCCTAACCCTTGCGGGTGAAGCAACAAGTGATCTTGCTGTTTCGCTGGGGTACCAGGACTCGAACCTAGACTAAATGAACCAGAATCACTCGTGCTGCCAATTACACCATACCCCATGGTGTCACTCCCAAGGAGTGCAACGAATAGATATACTACGCAGGCCTGCGCCTTCACGCAAATCTTTGGGCGTGAAGGGAATCACGCCGGTTGTGAGCTACACTGATCTCAGTATTTTTGCCGCGGAAGGAGGCCCTCGTGAGACTCCGCCACCGGCCGCCCACGCTCCCCTGGGACCCCTCGCGCGTCCGGGTCTACCCCGGCCACCTCGGCCGCGCCGCGGCCCGCCGTCTCGTCGACGCCGTGCGCTTCTCCCCCGACTCCACGGACGGTCGGCCTGCCTGGGCCAGCGGCCTGCCGGACATCCCATTCGTCGAGGCGATCCCCACCGCCAACTCTTCGTCGTTTGCCTTCGTCACCATTCCCGCCGCCGACGCCGGCGCCGCCCTCACCGGCCACCTGCCGGTCCCGACCGCATCCTCCCCACTGCCAGAGGTCACTACCTTCATCCGCGCCTTTCATGACGCCGTGCTCGCCTGGCTGACGGCCGCCGACGCCGCGGGAGTGATCACCCCCGCCCTTATTCAGCGCGCAATCAGTGACGCCACTGTCTCCTACGCGTTCGGCGAGTTCCAGAGCATCTGCGTTGACTCCCTCGCCAGCCCCGACCAGCGCTCGGCCATGGACGCGTTCGTTGCCCGCATGCTCGGGCGCGTGGACTGGCAGGCCCGCCCGCTCTCCTACGTCCAGCACCGGCGCAGCGAGGCGCGCCGCACAGCCCGCGCCGGCGAGCCCCTCCTCGAGGACTATCAGTGGTGGATCACCTCCCAGTGCCCGCGCGACGTCTGGCTCGCCTTCGACCCCGTCGACCCCACCGCCTTCGAGCCAGGCGACGTCCCCATCGTCTCGACGTGCGAGGTTTACGGCGACGACGCCGGCGACTTCGCCGTCGACCACCGGCTCACCCTCATCCGGGACGACCTGCGCGTCGTCGAGATCACCAGCGCCGACGACGCCGCCGCGCTCATCTCGCGCTACCCCATCGCACTCGCGGGCAACCCGCAGCTGTACGACGAGTGGGCGGGCATCGACGCGCCCATCACCCATGTCCTAGACTGGGAGGCCATCGCCCAGGACTACGACGGGGTGCGGCTGAGCGTACCCGCCGCGCTCGAGATCACCTACGCGCCACTCCCCATCCGCACCCCGTCCGACGCACAAAGCACGAGCAGCACACGAACGGGCATGATCACGGGCTGGACGCCGGGCTCCACGCTCTACCTGCGCGACCCTGGCCGCTAAACGCTCGCGTCGCCATGTGAATTAATTGGACGATTCCGGGGCGATCTTCGTATATGAAAAGACCGCCCCGGAATCGTCCAGATGTTTTTAAAAGTCGCCAGCCGCCGCCAGCACTGCGGGCCAGCCCCGCGCCCCGCCCCTATAGCGTGGCCCGGAAGCGGCGCAGGCGCATGAGCGTTTCGTCCTTGCCGAGGATCGCCATGGAGTCGACCACAGGCAGGGAGACGTTCGTGCCGGTCACGGCCACGAAGAGCGGCTGGAAGGCCAAGCGCGGCTTGAGCTCCAGTCCGCCCACCACGTACTCGTCCACGGCGGCCTTGATCGTCTCCGCGTCCCAGGACTCGGGTGCGATCTGCTCGAAGGCCGCGAGGGCGGCGTCGAGAGCGTCCGGCGCGGAGTCGCGCAGCTTGGCCACGGCCTTCTCGTTGTACTCGATCTCGTCGGCGCCCTTGAAGAGGAAGCCCATGAGTGCGGGCGCCTCGCCGAGGAGCTGGATGCGGGTCTGGACGAGCGGGGTGGCAGCGTCGAGAAGGCGACGCGCCTCCTCATCCGCGGCCTCGTACGACTCAGCCTCAATCACGCCGTCGCACTTCAAGAACGGCACGAGACGCCCGCGCAGATCCTCCACGTCGAGCATGCGGATGTGCTCGGCGTTGATCGCCACGCACTTCTTGTCATCGAAGCGGGCGGGGTTGGGGTTGACATCGGCCACGTCGAAGGCCTCGGCCATCTCCTCGCGACTGAACAGGTCGCGGTCCGCGGCGATCGACCAGCCGAGCAGGCCCAGGTAGTTGAGCAGGCCCTCGGGGAGCATGCCGCGGTCGCGGTGCAGGAGAAGGTTGGCCTCCGGGTCACGCTTGGAGAGCTTCTTGTTGCCCTCGCCCATGACGTAGGGCAGGTGGCCAAACAGCGGGGTCTGCTTGGCCACGTCGATGGCCTTGAGCGCGTCGTAGAGCACGATCTGACGCGGGGTGGAGGAGAGCAGGTCCTCGCCGCGGAGCACGTGAGTGATTTCCATGAGCGCGTCATCCACCGGGTTGGTCAGGGTGTAGAGCGGCTGGCCGTTGCCACGCATAATCACATAGTCGGGCACCGAGCCGGCCTTGAACGTGATCTCCCCGCGCACCAGGTCCTTGAACGTCACGTCCTCATCCGGCATGCGGATGCGTAGCACCGGCGCACGGCCTTCAGCCCGGAAAGCCGCCTTCTGCTCCTCGGTCAGGTCGCGATCGAAGCCGTCATAGCCCAGCTTCGGGTCGCGCCCCGCCGCCCGGTGGCGTTCCTCGATTTCCTGCGGCGTCGAGAAAGATTCGTAGGCGTAACCCGCCTCGAGCAGCTTGGCCGCCACATCCTTGTAGATGTCCATACGCTCGCTCTGGCGGTAAGGGGCGTGCGGTCCGCCAATGCCCACGCCCTCGTCCCAATCCAGGCCGAGCCAGGTCAGGGAGTCGATGATCTGGTCGAAGGACTCCTGCGAGTCACGCTGGGCGTCCGTGTCCTCGATACGGAACACGAAGGTGCCGCCCGTGTGGCGAGCGTATGCCCAGTTGAACAGGCAGGTGCGCACCATGCCCACGTGGGGCATGCCGGTGGGCGAGGGACAGAAGCGGACGCGAACGTTCGAAATTTCAGTGCTCATAGTGTTACTAGGCTACTCCGTATAGATTGGAAACATGAATTTCGACAACACCACGATCGACCGCCTCCGCGCCGCTGGCTCCCTCAAGTGGACCGCCTTCCCCGACCGCATTGGGATGTTCGTGGCCGAGATGGACTTCGGCGTAGCTCCCGCCGTCCGCGACGTCCTCGCCCGCTTCTCGAGCCTTCCCGGCATCGGCTACCGTTCTGCCGCCGACTCTCGCGCTCTCGCCGAGGCCACCTCCGCCTGGATTTCCTCGATCTCCGGTTTCTCTCCCTCGCCCGACGCCGTCCACGCCGTTCCCGACGTCGTCTCCTCGGCTCGCTTCGTCATCGACGCGTTGTCCTCTCCCGGCTCCCCCGTCATCCTGCCCACGCCTGCGTACATGAGCTTCGTGCAGCTCATCCCGGCGATGGGGCGGCCGCTCATCGAGGTACCTTGCCAGTGGGTGGAGGGCCGGCTTGAGCTGAACCTTGCGGGGATACGCGCCGGGTTTGAGGCCGGGGCGCGCGTGCTCATCCTCGTCAACCCGTCTAATCCGACCGGGCGTGTGTACTCGCGCGCGGAGCTAGAGGCACTGGCCGGCGTCGTTGCCGAGTTCCCGGGCGCGATCGTCCTCTCCGACGACATCCACGCCCCCTTCGTCCTCGACGGCCAGTACGTCCCCTACGCCTCAGTTTCTGACGCCGCCGCTTCCCACACCGTCATGGCCATCGCCGCTTCCAAGGGGTGGAACATCCCGGGGCTGAAGTGCGCGCAGCTGGTGGTGACGAACCCGGAGCTCGCGGAGAGGTTGCAGCCGGCATTGGGGTGGGCGGCGAACATGACGTCCACGATTGGCTCGGCCGCAGCCGTGGCCGCCTACACGGACGGGCGGGAGTGGTTGGCCGACGTCGTCGACTACATCCGCGGCAACCGCGACCTGCTCGCCGACGCAGTCGAGCGCTGGCCCGGCGTCACCATGGAGCACATGGAGGGCACGTACATCGCCTGGCTCGACTTCAGCGAGGCCGTCCGAGAGGGGCGGGTCGGCGAACCGGTTGCCACATGGCTGGGCGAGCACGCCGGCGTGGCCCTCACGCCCGGGAGCTCGTGTGGCGCCGGGTATGAGCACTTCGCCCGCGCGATCATCGCCACTCCACGGCCGATCCTGCGCCGGGCGATCGACCAGATCGAGGCCGCGCTCTCCCCTGTAGAAATGCAACGCTAATCCGCAATAGGCAATGCCAAGAGCCGCTTATCGGTGTTGCAGATAGAGGGCGCCCTCAGGTTCACAACTTGTGCCGGGTACAGCCCATTCCAAGCAGGAACCAGGGCCGCCGGCCCACGTTATCGGCGCCCTGGCGGGCGCCCAAGTCATCCCCGAGCACAAGCAAGGCCCTTGCTCTGACCAGCGCAAATACTCTATTCTTGTCCGTTTTATCCGGTTACAGGATTGCGCAGATCGCCAATCCCCTCCACCGAACACACAACCTCCATGCCCGGGCCCGCCGGGATCGACGGGAACGCAGCGCCCGTCAAAAGGATGTCGCCCGGCAGGAGCGTGAACATCGACGAGGCGAGCGCCACCAGCTCAGGCACGGAACGGGTCAGGTCGGCCGTCGTGCCCCTGCCCTTCACCTCGCCATCCACAGCCAGCGTGATCTCCAGGTTCGAAATATCGAGGTCGGTCACTACCACCGGCCCGATCGGGCACGAGGTATCAAAGCCCTTCGCCCGCGCCCACTGCAAGTCCGACTTCTGCGTAAGCCCGTCCGCGACGTCGTTACCCACCGTGTAGCCGAAAATCACCTCGTTCGCGCGCTCCACCGGCACGTCCTTGCACAGGCGAGAGATGACGACCGCGAGCTCAGCCTCATGAATGATGTTCCCCGACCACTCCGGCGCCACAATCGGCACATTCGGCCCGACGACGGCCGTGTTCGGCTTCAAGAATGTGGTGGGCACGGTCGCCGGGTCCGGGCGATAATCGGGCCGGTTGTAGTTGTCACCAAAGCCGATCACCTTCGAACGCGGGAGCATGGGCGCAACGAGGTTCGCTTCGTTGGCGGAAACGATCTGCCCGGTGGGCTTGACCTCGGCGTAGAGCGGGTCATCCGCAAGCACGTGGTAGTTGCCCGTGGTCTCGTCAACGACAGCGAAGCGGGGGCCTTGATCCAGGGAAAGTCGCGCAATCTTCATGATCTCATCCTACCGCCGCACCCCTCCCCACCACGGGAGCTTTGCCAAAGAGCCCCGATCCAATGTGAGGCACCGCATGCCAGCCCTTTCACCTCACCCCCCAAGCTACGGTAACGTAGCCTTATCGGTCGATCGAAGGGGAACCATGGTCAAAAAGCACAGGAACGGCGTCGTTTCCGAAAAGCGCTACACCAAGCCCGAGCCCTGGATGAACATCCCGTGGCTCCTGACACGCCGCCAGGAATCCCACCCCGACCAGGTCTGCATCGAACGCCAAAGCACGCTTGGCGTATGGACGCCGATGACCACCACCGACTACCTCGCCGACGTCGACGCCGTCGCCCGCGGCCTCGTCGCCGAAGGGCTCAGCGAGGGCGACGCGATCGCCATCTTCGCCGCCACCTCCTACGAGTGGAGCCTCATCGACATGGCCGCTCTCAGCGCCGGGCTCGTCGTGGTGCCGATCTACGAATCCGACTCCGCCGAACAGGTGCGCTGGATCCTCGAAAACTCCGCCATCCGCTTCGCCATCACCGACACGCACGCCCAGCAGCTCCTGGTCGAATCCCAGCGCACGCCCCTCCTCGGCCGCGTGCTCGCCTTCGACCAAGACGCCCTGGTCGAGCTCTACTCCCAAGGCGAGAAAGTCGACCAGGCCGAGATCGACGCGCGGCGCGCCCGCCTCACCCTCGACACCCTCGCCACCGTCATCTACACCTCCGGCACCACCGGCCGCCCCAAAGGCGTGGAGCTCACGCACGGCAACTTCGTTGACCTCACCCTCAACACCCTGCCGCACATGCACACCATTATCGACTCCCCCGACACCCGCGTCCTCCTCTTCCTCCCCCTCGCCCACGTCATGGCCCGCGCCGTGTTCTTCTTCGCAATCGGAGGGTGCGGCGTCGTCGGACACACCCCCTCGATCAAAAACCTTCTGTCCGACATCAAGACCTTCAAGCCCTCCGCCCTCCTCGTGGTGCCGCGCGTGCTGGAGAAGATCTACAACGCTGCCGAGGCCAAGGCCGGCTCCGGCCTCAAGCGCAAGATCTTCCGCTGGGCCGCCAATGTCGCCGTCGCCTACTCCGAACGCGGGCGCGGGCCCCTCCGCTCGCTCAAGCACGCGATCGCGAACAAGCTCGTCTTTTCCAAGATCACGAACATCATCGGCGAGAACTGCCACTACGCCGTCTCCGCCGGCGCCCCGCTCGGCAAGCGCACCGGCCACTTCTTCCGCGGCATCGGGCTGACCGTGGTCGAGGCCTGGGGGCTTACCGAATGCACCGGCCCCGCCACCGTCAACACGATCGGCTCCATCAAGATGGGTACCGTGGGCACGCCCATGCCCGCCACCGAAATCAAGCTCAACGACGACGGCGAAATCCTCGTCCGCGGCCCCCAAGTCTTCCGCGGGTACCAGAACAACCCCGACGCTACCGCCGAGGTCCTTGACGACGACGACTGGTTCCACACAGGCGACCTCGGCGCCCTCGACCGGCGCGGCTACCTCACGATCACCGGGCGCAAGAAGGAAATCATCGTCACCGCCGGCGGCAAGAACGTCTCCCCCGCTGCGCTCGAAGACCCGTTGCGCTCCCACCCGCTCATCTCCCAGATCGTGGTGGTGGGTGACCAAAAGCCGTTCGTCGGCGCGCTCATCACGTTGGACGCCGAGATGCTGCCCGGATGGCTCGCCGCCCATGATCTGCCGACGATGGACGTCACGCAGGCCGCCCAGCACCCCGACGTGCTCGCCTCGCTCGAGCGGGCGATCACCAAGACGAACAAGGCGGTCTCCCGCGCCGAGTCCATCCGTAAGTTCGCGGTCATCTACCCCGATTTGACCGTGGACAACGGGATGCTCACCCCCTCGCTCAAGGTCAAGCGTGAAGCCGTGGCGCGGCGCTATGCGCGCGAGCTGCGAGAGCTCTACGGGGAGGCGTAGGCCAGCTGCGGCCGGCCGGGCGCGCGGCCGGGTGCAATGAGACTTTCTTGGACGATTCCGCGGCGATCTTCTTATATGAGGAGATCGCGCCAAAAACGTCCAGGATTTTTCAATGGGTGGTGCGCGAGGCGGGACTTGAACCCGCACGCCCGAGGGCACTGGAACCTAAATCCAGCGCGTCTGCCAATTCCGCCACTCGCGCTCACTGAAAGTGTATCGTCGGCGCCACCCATTCCCAAAAGCGCGCCGCCCAAACACCCAGGCAACATGGGCGAGAACCATGAAGGCCTCCGGGGCAGGATGGGGCACGCTCACCCACACCCTGCCCGGAGGCCCTCAACTAGCCGCCCCGGGGCTCGGCCCTACGCGTCGACGCCCAGCTCCCGGCGCACGCGCGCCACGTGCCCAGTGGCCTTGACGTTGTACAGCGGGAGCACGACCTTGCCGTCCTTGCCCACCACTACCGTGGAGCGGATGACGCCCTCCACTTCCTTGCCGTAGTTCATCTTCTTCCCGTACGCGCCCCACTCCTTCATCACGGCCTTGTCCGGGTCAGAGGCGAGCGGGAAGTTGAGCGACTCCTTGTCCACGAACTTGCGGATCGAGTCCACGGAGTCGGGCGAGATGCCGATCACGGTGTAACCGGCGGACTTGAGCGAGTTCTCCGAGTCGCGGAAGTCGCAGGCCTCGGTGGTGCAGCCGGGGGTCATGGCCCGGGGGTAGAAGTAGACGATCACGCCCTGCTCGGCGCGCTCGATCTCTTGCGACAGGGTGACGGGTCCGTCCACCGTGTCAAGGGTGAAGTCGGGGGCCTGTTGGCCAACCGTGAGGCGTACGTCAGACATATTTCCTTCTTTCCTAAGCGTTCAAAAAGAGCCGCAGGCTGATGAGCAAAATGAAGATGATGAAGCCGAGGATCATCGGCACGATCCCCGCGACCGTGGGAAACAGCAGACCCGCTCCGAGCGCGCCCGTGCCCACCCAGTAGGCCGAGTCTTCGCGCCAGCCCCACAGGCCGGCGCCCACCGCCACCGTGCCGAGCACCGCTGTCACGATGAACCCTGACGTCCAGCCCGCCATGCCCACGCTCACCCAGCCGATCACCAGCATGATCGCGCAGAACACGAGCGCCACGCCCATCAAGGGCCTCTCTATTTTCTCCACGCCCCCACTCTGCCACACGCGCACCCTCCACCGGCGCCCCACACGTTCACCGGTGGCAAATTGTCCGATTATCACCCGAACTGGGCCTCCGATGCTGGCACAATCGAAGTATGAGTGACGTTGCATCTTCTGACATGGGCCCGTGGCTGTCCCCCGAGGACCTCACGTACGTGCGCCGTAAGGTGCCGATCCTCTATGTCGACGCCGTGCCGGTCCGCCTTCACGACGACGGCTCGCTCGCCTCCATGGGCCTCCTCCTCACCGTCACCGATGAGGGCCTGACCCGATCGCTGGTCTCAGGCCGGGTGCTCTACCACGAGAAGATCCGCGAGGCCCTGCGCCGCCACCTGGAGAAGGACCTGGGCGAGATGATCCTGCCCCAGATCCCGGCCTCCCTGGTGCCGTTCACCGTGGCCGAATACTTCCCGACGCCGGGCGAGGGCTGGCACGACCCCCGCCAGCACGCCGTGTCCCTGTGTTACATCATCCCCATACTCGGCGACTGCAACGTCTCCTCCGATTCCCTCGAGGTCAACTGGTTCACCCCCGGCGAGCTCCACACCCCCGAGCTCCAGGCCGAGATCCTGCCCAAGCACCTGCACGTGGTGCGCCAGGCGCTCGCCCTACTCGGGCACTGACGCCCGGCTACAGGATCTTTGCGATGTGCGGGGCGAGCGCAGCGAACGCCCGCGCCCGGTGCGAGATCGCGTTCTTGTCTTCCGGGCTGAGCTCCGCGTTCGTGACCCCGTAGCCCTCGGCTTCAAACACCGGGTCATAACCGAAGCCGCCCGTGCCCGCCCGCTCGTAGCGAAGGGTGCCGCGCATCTGCCCCTCCTCGACCACAACGCTCCCGTCCGGCAACGCCAGCGCCGCCGCGCACACGAACCTTGCCCTACGCTGTTCGGGCTTCACGTCGGCCAGCTGGGCCAGCAGAAGATCGAGGTTCGCCGCGTCATCCCCATGCCGCCCGGACCAGCGGGCGGAGAAGACGCCGGGGGCCCCGCCCATGATGTCCACGCACAACCCCGAATCGTCAGCAATTGCCGGCACGCCGAGCTCGCGCGCCACCTGGGTGGCTTTGATGATCGCATTCTCAGCAAAGGTGGCCCCGTCCTCCACCGGCTCGGGCAGATCCCCCGGCACGGCCTCAAGCACGAAGCCTCCGGGCAGGAGCGGGGCCAGGATCGCCCGCACCTCGGTGACCTTGTGAGCGTTGCGGGTGGCGAGGATCATGCGAACCCTCCCAAAGCCACAGGGCCCTCCGACTCCAGCGCCAGCTTCTGCAGCTGCGCCAATTCCGCATTGCCCTTCGCCGCCAGGTCAAGCAGCGCATCCAGCTCCGCGCGCGAGAACGGGGCTTCCTCCGCCGTGCCCTGCACCTCCACGAACGTGCCCGAGCCAGTCATGACCACGTTCATGTCCGTCTCAGCCCGCACGTCCTCCTCATAGGGCAGATCGAGGCACGGGACCGAATCGATCACACCCACCGAGATCGCCGAGATCGAATCGCGCAACACCGGCGTTCCGCGCCGCGGCTTGATCCAGCCCTTGTCAATGCCGAACGCCACCGCGTCCGCCAGCGCCACATAGGCACCCGTGATCGAGGCCGTGCGCGTGCCGCCGTCAGCCTGCAGCACATCACAATCGAGTACGATCGTGTTCTCCCCCAGCGCCGCAAAGTCCACCACCGCGCGCAGCGAGCGGCCAATCAGCCGCGAGATCTCCTGCGTGCGGCCGCCCACCTTACCCTTGACCGACTCACGCTGCGATCGCGTGTCCGTAGCGCGCGGAAGCATGGCGTACTCACCCGTGACCCACCCGAGCCCCGAATCCTTGCGCCAGCGCGGCACGCCCTCAGTCAGCGACGCCACACACAGCACCTTCGTGCGCCCAAACTCCACGAACACCGAGCCTTCGCCCTGCTCAAGGTAGTTGCGCGTAATACGAACCGGGCGCAGCTGATCGGTGGCGCGCCCATCTTTTCTACTCATTTCACTCATGCCTTCAGCCTACCCCCCGCCTCCGACAATTCTTTTCCGCGTCCCGACGCCGCCCACGCACTTTGCATCCAAGCTCACGACACCACCGCCCGGCTCGCGCCCAGCTCACACCCGCCCTGCGGGCCAACGCCCCGGCCAACCCGGGCGCCTAGATCTCGTACACTCCCCCGGCCTGCACGGTCTCAACATCGCCGTCGTAAACAGCGCGGGCGTCCTTGACGGTACGCACGGGATTCGTCCACGGTTGCAGGTGGGTGAGCAGCAGCCGTCCCACCCCGGCCTCGCTGGCAACCACGCCGGCGCGCCGGCCGGTCATGTGGATGCCCTCCACGAGGTCGCGTCCCTCTTCGAAGGCCGCCTCGGACAGGAGCAGGTCCACCCCGCGGGCGGCGTCGATAACGGTGGAAACGTAATCCGTGTCGCCCGTGTACGTCATGGTCACGCGCCGGTCGGGATCGGCCTCGGATGGCCCGGTGATCCGCATGGCCACGGCCGGCACCGAGTGCCACCCCGCGAAAAACTTCACCTCCATCGGGCCCACCTTGACCGAGTCGCCCGGCTTGATCTGCTGGAATTCGAATTCACCGGCGTAGGTCTCCTCGAGCGGGTCGTCGGCAATTCCGCGAGTGCGGGCGGCGCCGTCGCCAGGAGAAAACACGGGGATCGGGCCGAGCGCGCCCTCGGGGTACCAGCGCCGGTAGACCTGCATGCCCACGATGTCGGCGCAGTGGTCGGCGTGCAGGTGGGACAGGAACATGCCGTCCAGCCGCGCCGGGTCCGCGTAGCGCAGCAGGTGCCCCATCGCGCCCGGGCCGAAGTCGAGCACGATCGACCACACGCGCTCCTGGCCCGTCTCATCCACCCCGGTGGCCTGGAGCAGGTAGGCCGACGCCGGCGAATCCTTACCCGACATCGAGCCCGAACACCCGATAATGGTCAGTTTCACGATGCTTTTCCTTTCAGCTGGTGGACGCTTGCAACCTCCGGCCCGAGGAACCGGCGGGCAAGGGTTTGGAATTCGTGGGCGTCGCCCGTGGATTGGAAAGTATGAGTGGGGGCCGGGGCCTGCGGGTCACGGAGCAAGTCGCGTGCCGTGAGCTCCCGGTACACGTCGCGCGCGGTCTCCTGCGCTGACGACACCAGCGCCACGTCGTTACCCATCACGTAAGAAATCACGCCCGCCAGGATCGGGTAGTGCGTGCAACCGAGTATGAGGGTATCCACCCCCGCGTCCTTGATCGGCGCCAGGTACTCCTCGGCCACCTCGAGCAGCTCCGGCCCAGTGGTGATCCCGTTCTCCACGAACTCCACGAACCGCGGCGCCGCCCGCGACGTGAGCGTAATGCTCGGCACCGCCGCGAACGCGTCCTCATACGCGCGCGACTTAATCGTGGCCCGCGTACCAATAATGCCGATCCGGTTATTGATGGTCACGCGCGCCGCCGCGCGCACCGCCGGATGGATCACCTCCACCACCGGAATCCCCTTGGAGGCCGTGTAGCGCTCCCGCGCGTCGTGAAGCACAGCCGCGGACGCCGAATTACACGCAATCACCAACATCTTCACGCCCGAATCCACGAGCTCGTCCATGATCCCCAGCGCGAGCCGCCGCACCTGCGCGATCGGGCGCGGGCCGTACGGATTGTTGGCGGTGTCGCCGATGTAGGTAATGGATTCACCAGGCAGCTGGTCCATGATCGCACGGGCCACCGTTAGCCCGCCCACACCAGAATCGAACACGCCAATGGGTGAATCGTTCATATCGTGAATATTACCTTCGCAGGGCTTTATTCCTCACCGCCGTCACCAGTGAATCCTGCCACCAGGTGCTCATGGAATACACGATCGCGAGCACATCGTCCGTGCTGGGTTCGGCGTCGGTATCGCCGCTGTGAAAGGGCCGCACGCGCTCCTCGACAGCCCGGGAGGCGGCGTCATCGTCAATGCCGAGCCTTGCCGCGAGTACGAGCCGCACATCGTTCAGCGCGCTCATCCACGCCGGCGCGTCCTCGTTGGCCACGAGCACGTCCCCGCTCCCGCGCGCCGACTCCAGACCCAGGTAGACGGTCACAAGGTTCTCAATCTTCTGCGACGCCACCGACGTTTCCGTCAGCTCCCGCAGCTTTTTCGCCTCGTCCGGGTCCTCGCTCATGTCAGGCAGGAGATGTTCGACGACGACGTCATACGGGGCCCGCGCCCTCGGCTCACCTTCCGCCGCGATCGCGTCCGCGATGTCCACGACGTCGGCCTCCAGTTCCGCGAGCGGATCGTCCGGGTCCACCGTCTGGGACCTACGCTCCGCCTCATGCTCCACGTCCGAGCCGAGCAAATAGACCGCGTCCTTGACGAGGCCGGCAAGGACGCGGCGCTCGTCGTCGTCAATGTGAGCCAAATACCCGCCGCGGGCAATGCGGAAGGCCGTCAGCATTCGGCCTCCTCAATCGTGGCGCGTAAGCCGTACGTGTGCATCTCCTGGGCGTCGCGCTCCATCTGCTCGCGCTGGCCCGTAGAGACAATCGCGCGGCCGGCATTGTGCACTTCCATCATCTTCGCATACGCCACCGAGGGGCCCATCGAGAAGTAGCTTTCGAACACCCACTGCACATACGTCATGAGATTCACCGGGTCATTATGCACAACGGTGCGCCAGCACGACGCCGACTGCTCCAGGCTCGCGCGTGGGCTCGACATCGGTTTTTCGATTCTCTGACTCCCGCTTACCACATTTTCCATAGTAGACCACCGCCCCAGATTCGGTGCGCAAACAAGCAGTGAAACGATGCGGAATCTCTTTGCCAAGAGGGTAACCTTGAAAGCATGACGAATAAGACGAGCACTGCCCTGCTCACTGATATGTACGAACTGACGATGATTGAGTCGGCGATGCAGTCCGGCACCGCGAACCGCCGCTCGGTCTTCGAAGTCTTCGGCCGCCGCCTGCCGGGCCACCGGCGCTACGGTGTGGTCGCCGGCGTCGGGCGCGCACTCGAGGCCGTGAAGAACTTCCGCTTCGGGCCCGAAGAGATTGACTACCTGCGCCAGGCCAACGTCGTGTCCGAAGAGACGCTCGCGTTCCTCACCGACTTCACCTTCTCCGGCGACATCTACGGCTACCGCGAAGGCGAGCTGTACTTCCCCGGCTCGCCCATCATGACCGTAGTGGGCACGTTCGCTGAGACGGTGCTGCTGGAAACCGTGCTGCTGTCCATCCTCAACTACGACTCGGCTGTGGCCACCGCCGCTTCGCGCATGACGATCGCGGCACACGACCGCCCCTGCCTCGACATGGGCGCCCGGCGCACCCACGAATGGTCCGCGGTGGCGGCCGCGCGCGCCGCGGTGATCGGCGGGTTCACCGGCACGTCCGACCTGGAGGCAGGCCGCCTGTACGGGATCCGCCCGATCGGCACCGCCGCCCATTCCTTCACCCTCCTGCACGACTCGGAAGAGGAAGCCTTCCGCTCCCAGATCGCCACCATGGGCACTGGCACCACGCTGCTGGTGGACACGTACAACGTCGAGAAGGGCGTGGAGCTGGCCGTGCGCGTGGCACGCGAGGCGGGCGGCGAGCTCGGCGCGGTCCGCATCGACTCGGGCGACCTCGTGGCGCAAGCGTTCAAGGTACGCAAGCAGCTCGACGATCTGGGGGCGACGACGACGAAGATCACTGTCACCTCCGACCTGGACGAGTACGCCATCGCGGCGCTCGGTGCCGCGCCGGTTGATTCGTACGGCGTGGGCACGCGGCTCGTGACCGGCTCCGGCCACCCCACAGCCCAGCTCGTCTACAAGCTCGTGGCCCGCGAGCGCGCGGACGGCACCATGCAGGGCGTGGCCAAGAAGTCCGACTCGAAGACGTCGGTGGGCGGGCTCAAGGTGGCCGGCCGCACCCACGATGAGACGGGCCGCGCGCTCGAAGAGATCGTGGTGGCCGCCGACTCGTGGGAGGAGGGCCTGGCATATCTGGCCGAGCACGAGGCCCGGCCGCTGCAGGTCAAGCTGGTCGAGGGCGGGGTTGTCGACGAGCAGTACGTCGCACGCAACTCCCTAGCCCACGCCGCCGAGCAACACCGCAACTCCCGCGCGGCCCTACCGTACCCGGCCTGGCGCCTCTCCGAAGGCGACCCGGCCCTGCCGACCATCATGGTGGACATCGCAGAGCACCGCGCATAGGAACGCCCGGAATGGGGCGGGGCCGGGTCTGGCGACCCGGCCCCGTCTCCTATTTCCTGCCGACGAACCACTGTTGGATCTTCAAGATCCTGGCCTCCACCTCATCTAGCGAGGCGCGTGCCACCTCCGGTCCCCCGCACGCCCGGCGCAGGTCAGTGTGGATGAGCGCGTGCGGGCGCTGAGTCTTCGCCGCATAGGCCGCCACCAGGCTGGACAGTTGCTTGCGGGCCTCGCGCCGGCGCCGCGAATCTATAACAGTGCTGCGGGCCTCCGTGGCGCCCGCACCCTTCTTCTGTTCCGCCTGGCGCTCACGCAAGAGGGTGGCCACCTGGTCCGGCTCGAGCAGGCCGGGGATGCCGAGGAAGTCCGCCTCCTCATCCGAGCCGACCGCGGCCCACGAGCCGAAGTCGTCCCCGTCGAAAACCACCCGGTCAAACGTGGCGTCCGCCGAGAGGGCTGCGTACCCCACGCCCGCCAGCTCGTCGGAGGCCTTTTCGGCGCGATTGGCCGCCTCGAGCAGATCCTCCGGATCGTCCGATGCGACGTAGAGCGCGTGATCACGCTGCTTTTCCAGCTCGCCCGCCAGACCCAGCAGGTGCGGGACCGACGGCAGGAACACTGACGCAGTCTCCCCGCGCGACCGCGAGCGCACAAAGCGGCCGATCACCTGGGCGAAGAACAGGGGCGTGGAGGTGGAGGTGGCATACACACCCACCGCGAGGCGCGGCACGTCCACGCCCTCCGACACCATGCGCACCGCTACCATCCACCGCTGCGTGCCGGCGGAGAATTCGGCGATGCGGTCGGATGCGCGGTCGTCGTCGGAGAGCACCACCGTGGGTTCCTCGCCAGTGATCTGGGCGAGGATATCGGCGTAGGCACGGGCGGTCTTGTGGTCGGTGGCGATCACCAGGCCACCGGCGTCGGGCATGCCCTGGCGGACCACGGTGAGCCGGTCATCAGCGGCGCCGAACACCGCCTTGATCCAATCACCCGAGGGGTTGAGCGCCGTCTTCCACGCCTGGGCCTCCATGTCCTTCGTCATGGCCTCCCCCAGCTGGGCGCTCATTACCTCCCCGTGCTTCGTCTGCCACTGCATGCTGCCCGTATAGGAGAGGAACATGACCGGGCGTACCACGTTATCGGCAAGCGCCTCGGCGTATCCGTACGTGTAATCGGCGCGGGAGCGCGGCACGCCATCGACGTCGGACTCGTACGTGACGAACGGGATCGCCGCCGAATCTGAACGGAACGGGGTGCCGGTGAGCGAGAGGCGTTGCTTGGCGGGCTCGAAGGCCACGCGGATACCGTCGCCCCAGCTCAACGCGTCACCACCGTGGTGGATCTCATCAAAGATGACGAGCGTAGAGCGGGCCGACGTGCGGTGACGGTGAAAGAGCGGGGCCCGGGCTACCTGCGCGTAGGTGACACAGGCGCCGTTGAAGGAGGCGCCCAGGTTGGCCTGGGAATTAGAAAAGTCCGGGTCGAGCTTCAGGCCCACGCGCCCCGCAGCATCCGCCCACTGATACTTCAGGTGCTCGGTGGGACACACCACCATGACTTCAGTGACGACCCTGCGCGCCATGAGCTCGGTGGCCACCCTCAACGCGAAGGTGGTCTTGCCCGCGCCCGGCGTCGCCACCGCGAGGAAATCCCGAGGGAGCGTGGCCAAGTACTGGTCGAGAGCCGCCGCCTGCCAAGCGCGCAAAGACCCAGCCGTTCCCCACGCAGCACGCTGCGGGTAGACAGGAGGAAGGTTCTGGGCTGCCGATACTGAAACAGAGCGGGGGTGCGGTGAGCGGGCGCTCACTTGCCGTCTCCGCCGGGCGGGTTCGGGCCAAACGGCCACTCTCCCCCGCCACCACCCAGGTTCTTGTAAATCGCCTTGCACGTGGGGCAAATCGGGTAGCGATCCGGGTTACGCACCGGAGTCCACACCTTCCCACACAGCGCCACCACGGGCCCGCCCTCAATCGCCGACTGCGTGTAGCGATCCTTACGCACGTAATGGGCGTAGCGATCCTCATCGCCCGGTTCACGCTCTTCGCGCGTGCGCTCCAGCGTTGCGGTGGTCGACTCCGGCGCCAACGACGGCGCGTCCGGCTGGCCCGGCCCGCCCGGGGCCTGGGGATCAGAATGAGGATCGGTAGACATGCCTCCAGTCTATTGCTCCCCTCCGACAATTTCGTGCCAAGCCCGGGTGGGAGATGCCACGTTGCCCGCGGGCATGAAAAAGCGCCCCTCGCGAGGGGCGCCTTTCCTTAAGTGACTTACTTGGCAACAGCCTTCTTCAGGGTGGAGCCAGCGGAGATCTTCACGCCGTAGCCAGCGGGGATCTCGATCTCCTCGCCCGTGCGCGGGTTGCGGCCCTTGCGGGCAGCGCGCTCGGTGCGCTCGACGGACATGAGGCCCGTGATCTTCACGGCCTCGCCAGCGGCGAGGGCATCAACGAGGACGGTCTGGAGAGCGGAAATGGCCTTGTCGGCGTCGGTCTTGGTGAGGCCGGACTCGTCGGCAATCTTGGCAATAAGCTCCGTGCGGTTGAGGGACATAGATCTACCTCTCAGTTTGTTCCTACAGTTCGGCTCGGATTGAACCGCTAGCGTTCAATTTAGCCGAAATACCGGGGTAAACACCAACTCTGTCTGGGTATTTCCACAAAATCATCATCGTTTTCACTCTCAGATGATCTCAGCATTCACACGCACCACATTATCCACAGAAAATGGCGGCGAGCCGCGAGTTTAGAACGCGAGAATGACGTGGACCAGTAGGATCTTCGCGATCATCGACAGGGCGAACACGGAGGCGTAACCGGCCTCGATTCGCTCGTCGGCCTCCTTCGAGCTGGCGAACGCGAGGATCGCCGGCTGGCCGAGCACCCCTGCCATGACGCCGGCCGTGCGCTGCGCGCTCACTCCCAGGATCCGGCCCATCACCAGGGTTACAAGCAGGACGACGATCGCGATCACGCTTCCCATCGCCAGCGCCTTGAGGCCTGCCACCGAGAACGCCGTCTGTGCGAAGGCCGGGCCCGAGGCGATGCCGACCGCCGCCAGGAAGAGAAGCAGGCCGAGTTGCCGGATCGTTTGGTTCGCTGCGCCCGGCAGCTGCCACACGAGCGGGCCCGTGCGGCGCAGGTAGCCCAGGATCATGCCCACGATAAGTGGGCCGGCCGCCGCCCCCAGGCTGAACGATCCGCCGTTCGACAGGCTGATCTCCACCATGCCCAGCAGCAAGCCGAGCACCATACCCAGGCCGAGCCCGACGGCGTCGACGGTGGAGACCGTCCGCTCGGAGTTGCCGAAGAAGTCCTCGATCGCGTCGTACTCTCGGCGCGGGAAGGCGACCATCACGCGGTCGCCGATCTCGAGGCGCTCGTGGCTACCCGCCAGCAGTTCGGCGTCCCCGCGCAGGATGCGGGTGACGACGGCGCCGAAGCGGCCGGGCAGGTTGAGCTCGGCCACCGTGGAGCCGGCGAGCTCCTTGTGCGAGACGGTGAAGGAGCGGAAGTCGACGCGTGAACGGTCGTCAGCGAGGTGCTCGGGAAGCACGTGGCCGATCGCCTCGATCGCGGCCTTTACCGCGTTTTCCCGGCCCACCACCACGATCTGGTCCTCCGGCTCGAGCTCCTCGCCCGGGCTGATCACGCGGGTCTTGCCATTGCGCATGAAGTAAGACACGAGGATCTCCTGCTCGAGGTAACCCGGCACGGCCCGCAGCGAGATTCCGCGTTCGATGACGGCCGTGTTCGCCACGATCGACTGCCCCGCGACCGACGGGGTGTCGTTTCCCCCCGGCCATTTGCGTGACACGACCATCGACACGATGACAATCCCGAAAAATACCCCCATCGGGTAGCCCAGCGAGTAGCCGACGCCCGGCTCGGCCGAGCCGAGCGCCGCGTTCGCGGCAGCCAGCGCCGGGGTGCTCGTCAGCGCGCCGGCGAAGAGGCCTACGGATAGCTCCGAGCTCAGCCCGAACAGCGGGGCGAGCCCGATCGTGGCAACCGCGCCCACGATGACCGCGAACACCGTGCCGAGCATGAGCTTGTAGTGGCGGGCGAGGTCGGCGAAAAAGGTCTGGCCCGCGGACAAACCGACCATGTAAACGAAGAGAGCCAAGCCCAGGTTTTGCAGCAGGCCGAGCTGAGCGCCTAGCTCGGGCACAATGTTCCCGATGAAGAGCCCCACGAACAAAGCGGCAGCTGCCCCGAAGCGGAGCTTGCCAAACGGGATAATGCCGAGCACCCCACCTAGTGCCACCACAAGGAAGACCGTCATGAGCGGCGACGCGCTCAACAGATTTGCCACAACAAACCTTTCACATGTCGAATTCTTGGTCGTTACGATTCTAGCCGTTTGGGACCATTCAAGCCGCACCCGGCCGCCGGCTCAGCCCCCGAGGTGACGCACGGCATGCGCTCCAGCGACGGCGATCCCAGCCCACGCCACAGCCCAGAGGATAGAAGCAAAGGTTCCGATAATAAACAGCTCCCCCACGCGAGCACTGTTGTCATTACGAAGCTCGGGGTACCTGCCCAAGCCTTTGACGGCGAGCACGACCGCGATGCCGCCCGGGTACCCCGCGACCAGGCAAACGTACGTTGCGAGCCGCTCGAGTATCCCGATCCAACGTCCGCCGGGAAGGGAGCGCTGAGCAGAGAGCAGCGCGATCCGAGCTGGCTGCACATCACTGGAATCGATCCGACGTATGAAGGCACGGATCAGTCCGTTCCCGGACATGGCCGCAATGGCACACAAGCCATACATCAGGACGCCGAGGTATAGCACCTTCCCCCCAATCCAGAATTAAGTTAATATCTACATATGGCAACTATAAAGGATAAACCTACACGTGTGGCCGTGATCGGCGACCTCGTGAACTCGCGCGCTCACCGCGCCCACACACATGAGGCGCTCATGGCAGGCTTGGCAAGCCTGCCACCCGAGGCCGCCGACCTCGCCCCGACCGTGGGCGACGAAATCCAGGGAGACTTCCCCACACTTGGTTCGGCCATCCACGCCACACACCTCCTTCGCCTCTCCATGCTCGCACACGCCGCCGACATTCGTTTCGGGATCGGCGTGGGCGAGATCGTCGACATCGGCGACGGCATCCAGGATGGCTCCGCCTGGTGGCACGCACGAGAAGGGCTTGAGGCCGTCGAGAACCTCGCGGCCTCCCCCGGCTGGGCCGGCGTTCGGACGGGTTCTCCCGATATCAAGGCGCCGCTTCTCGCGGGCCTGCACCTCATCGACGCTCACCTCAGCAGCCTCAAACCAGGCGTCTGCGATAGCCTGCTCGGTCTGCTGCGCGGCGAGGCGAATCAGGACACCGCCACGCGGCTGGGCATCACCGCGTCAGCGAACACCCAGCGGATCAAGAGCAACAACCTGCGCCCGCTTGCCGCCGCTATACAGGCTCTCTGGGAGGCCTGAGCGCGCCCGGTCCTGCCGGCCGCTGGTGCCGCCCGGGCCGGCTATCGCCACCAGGTGTCCTCCGGCCCCACGGGCGTGGTGCGCTTGTGCCGCGAGCGCACCCATTTGCCCTCGAGGTTGGCGGCCGCACCGTCGGAGATCTGCTTGCCTTCGAGGTAGTCGTCGATCTCCTCGTAGGTCATGCCGAGCTCGTCTTCGTCGGTGCGCAGCGGCCGGCCGTCGAGCAGGTCGGCGGTGGGCACTTTCGCCCACAGCTGTTCCGGTGCGCCGAGGTACTGCAGCAGCGCCCGCACCTGCCGCTTGTTGAGCCCGGCGAGTGGCAGGATGTCCGCGCCGCCGTCGCCGAACTTGGTAAAGAAGCCCACGGTGTTCTCGGCTGCCTGGTCGGTGCCGATGACGAGCAGCCCGAGGTCGCCAGCGATTGCGTACTGGGCCACCATACGCTGGCGGGCCTTGACGTTGCCCTTGTTGAAGTCGGTGATCTCCATGCCCATCGCCTCGCGGTACGCGCGCTCGATGCCCTCGGTGGCCTCCTTGATGTTGATCGTCACCTCGCGATCGGCGGCCACCCACGCCATCGCGGCGGCGGCATCAGTCTCGTCCGCCTGCACGCCATACGGCAGGCGCACAGCGTAAAAGGCCGCCTCGTGCCCCTCGGCCCGCAGCTTCTCGGCCGCGAGCTGCGCCAGCCGCCCGGCGAGCGTGGAATCTACCCCACCCGAAATCCCGAGCACGAAGCCGGCCGTGTGCGTAGCCAACAAGTAGTCGCACAGGAACTGGACGCGCCGCTCCACCTCCCGCACCGGGTCAATCTGGGGCTGCACGCCCGTGGTCTCAACAATGTGCTGTTGCAACGGATGGAACATGCCCCCCAGTCTAACCTCCCGCGCCCCCGCGGGCATGGCGGAGGCCCGGAGCCGCACGTCTCCCGACGCCGACCGGACAGACCCGCCGACAGGGCCAACCTGGCTGTGGCCTACTTTTCCAGACCCATGTCGAATCCCTGCCCCTCCACGTAACGGAAGAAGTTCACCTGCAGCCCTGGCATGCCGATGCGCGCCACCTGGGTGGTGAAGGCATCCACGCGCCGGTTCACGTCGCGCAGGTCGTAGTAGGTGTGCATGTCGGCGTCGTAATCGGACAGCGCCTCCATCCACGAATCGGGCTCGCGGTAGACGTCGGTCATCACGCGCAGTCCCGTGGGGATGTGCGGCTTGAGCTGCGGGTTTTGCGCCGGCTTGCCGAGCATCATGCCGAGCACCGGGAAGGTGTAGCGCGGCAGGGCGAGAACCTCGATGAGGCGGGCGTAGTCGTTGAGGACCGAGCCCAGGTGAGTCACGCCCAGCCCCAGGCTTTCCGCCGCCACGGACATCGACTGGATCATGAGTACCGCGTCCGTGAAACCCTCGCGGAACACCACCGGCGACGCCGCCGGCGCCGGATCCAGCCCCTGCTCCTCGCGGATGCGCACCGAACGCCGCGCGTCCACGATCCCCACGATCAGCTCCGGCGCCCGCGCGATGTAGGGCTGCTTGCCGATCGTGGCCAACTCCTCACGCTTAGCCTGGTCCTTGACCCGGATGAGCGCCGCGTGCTGGAGGCCGCGCGAGGTGGAGGTACGCATCGCGACCTCAAACAGGGCCTCCATCGTCTCCTCGGGGATCGGCTCCCCGGTGAATTCGCGGATGGAGCGGTGGGCGAGCTGGGTCTCGATCGTCAAATTCATAACACCAAGGATAGGTGGAATGACCAACGGGGATTGTGAGCGGTGCTACGTTAGACCTATGAGTATTCGCATTAGGCCAGCTACCGCGCTCGACGCCACCGCGGTCGCCGACGTCCACCGCACCTCCTGGGAGGACACCTACCGCGGCCTCCTTCCCGACGACGTCATCGCCCGCCACACCATCTCCATGGACGGGGTGTGGATGGCGTGCCTCGCCGACCCCGGGCCCACTACCACCTGGGTCGCTACGCACGACGACGACGTCGTTGGCTTCATCCTCGTGGAAGCGATGGGGCCGGGCCATCCGGCACCCCTGCGAGTGGGCGGGCTCTACCTGCGCCCGGAGGTCAAGCGGCGCGGATACGGTACGGCGCTCCTCGAGTATGCGATCGCGGACGTGCCGGCGTACACTGAGGTGGCCGTGTCAAACCGCGGGGCCATGGAGTTTTGGGAGCGCCTCGGATTTAAGCAAACCGGCGCCGAGTTTGACGAGGCCTTCGGCGCCGACATCGCCACCCTCGTTCGGGAAGGATAACCATGATGTCTACGCGCACCGATCTGCGCCTTGTGCCCACCACCGAATCCGACCGCACCTACATCGCTCGGCTCAACTTCCTCACCGAAACCTTCGGCGACGAACTCGGCGACCTCCCCGATGACTTCGACCAGTGGCACGACTACTACGTGGGCAACTGGAAGCCGGAGCTCGGCGGACTCATCGCATGGAAGGGCAACGTTCCGGCTGGCGGGTCGTGGCTCATGTGGGGCACCGACGACTACCACGGGTTTGGGCACGTGGCCGAAGGCGTGCCGGAGCTGGCGATCGCGGTTGAGCGCCGGTATGCGGGGTACGGGATCGGGTCTCGGCTCATCGACGGCGTCACCGAAATTGCGCGGGGCGCCGGGGCTCCCGGGATCTCGCTGTCCGTGGACCCCGCGAACGAGCACGCCCACCGCCTCTACCTGCGCTTGGGCTTCGAGCCCACCGGGCTCGAGGCGCACGGCCACCAGGTGCTGCTGCGCAAGTTCTAGCCGGGCTCGGCCAGTCTGGGCGGGCTGGTCCGGCAGGCCGGCACACCGCATGCCGGCTTCGTTTTCGCGTCACGCAAAGTGTTTTCTCGTCACTCAAATCGCCGATTTAGGTGACGGGAAAACACTTTGCGTGTGTCGAAACCGGTTACGTGTGCCGAAACGCAAGGCTTCGGCAAACCGGAGTGGTGGTGGCGAAACAAGTTGAATGCCACGGGATGCAGTTGGGGGCGGGCGCCATCGCCGCCCGCCCCCAACCGATAGGCGCTAGTTACGCGTTAGCACGGCGCCGGATGAGCGCACCCACCAGGAGCAACGCTCCCGCCAGGGTTGCCACCCCCGTCACCGCTGCACCCGTGTAGGACAGCGATCCCTTCTCAGGCGCCTTCTGACCAGCCTGCCCGCCAGGCGTACCCGGCTTCTGCCCGTCAGTCGTGCCAACCTGGCCCGGCACCCACGTATGACCACCGTTGGCATCGGGATCGGTGAGGTCGCTATCGTCGATGCCCGGGACGAACGTGTCATCCGGGTTGGGCGTCGGATCAACCGGGTCCGGTTCCGGGTCCGGGTCCTTGACCACTTCGAACGGCACCGCGGCCGCCGACGTGTTGCCGGCCTTGTCGGTAGCGTCCACGACGATTTCGTGCTCGCCAACCTCGAAGTCGGGCCCGACCTCGAAGCTCAACAGGGTCACGCCCTCAACGGCGCCAGCCTCACCAGCCTCACCATCGGCGTCGGCTTCCTCAATTCCGGCCTCACGCAGAGCCACCGCACTCGGCTGGCCACCCACCAGGTCCTTACCCTCGTCGAGCAGGATCCCGGCGCCAGGCGCCGGCGTCACCACGGTCTGACGTGCCACAACGGCTTCGCCATCCACGTACACAGTGGCGTCCGACAGGTGATCGTCGGTGACCCGGATATTGACCGTCCGGGTCTCGCTGGCCTTCATCTTCGCCTCGGGCTCAAGATCCACCTCAATCACCGGCGCCACAGCGTCCACCACCACGGGGATGAGCTGTGCGAACGCGTTACCCAGGTGGTCTTCGAGGAGCACGAGGATGGTGTCGCCGTCGGCGGCCGCCACCTTCGTGGCGAAGTCGCGGGCGTTGACCGCTGCGCCCGGGTCGTCGATTGTGAAGAACTGGTCCACGTGGTCGCCGTTGATGGACAGCACGTAGCCGAAGGCGTTATCGGAGACCGTGCCCGCGAACTCGACCTCGCCGGCCTCGCGCAGGTAGAGCGCGCCGTCAGGGTTGACCCCCGGTTTGCTCATCTCGATCTTCGGGGCCGTCAGGTCAAGTAGCACCTTGACCTTGTTGTCCACCAGCACCGTGCCGTCCACATCCGTGATACGTACGTTGAAGCCCGTGATGCCCTCGCGCAACGCAACCGGGGTTTCGAACGTGCCGTCCTCGGCCACCTCTACCGGCTCGCCGTTCACCAGGAACGAGCCCGGCACCCGGTTGAACCTGCCGGCGTACAGGTAGGTGTACTCGCCGTCTTCCCCGGCGCTCAGCGCGTCGTCGTCGGCGGTCACCACGTTGAAGTTCTGGTTGAAGCCGAGGTTCGCCTCGAGGGCGAGCGGGGTGGACGCGTCGGCGGGTGCGAGCACGATCGTGCCCACGCCCAGGTTCCCGGCGGCGTCGCGCGCGTGGACGGACAGGGTGAGCCGCCCGGGGCTGACGGGCACGTCGGCGGTAAAGCGCCCGTCGACCACCTCCACCTCGTCCCCTTCGATGCTCACCGTCACTGCGCCGAGGTTGTCGGCCACGGTGCCCTCGACCTTCACGACTCCGGCCTCCACCTGTGCCGCGATCTCGTCCCGGTTCGCCGGGGAGGTGATCGTCACGACGGGCGGCTCCGTGTCACAGATGAAGGTGAAGGTCTTCGTAGCCACCACCTCGCCGTCGGCGTTCAACGCCTCGACAGTCACCGTGTTCTCGCCCTGCACCACGCTGGGGCGGATCTCGAAGCGGCCCGACTCCGGGACTTCCACCTCGGCGTCGCCGGCGCGGACCTTGACCACGTCGGAGGCAGCGCGGCCGGTGAGCACCAGCTTGCCGTCCTCCACCAGGAGCTCGCCGGTCTGATCGGACTCGGTGTTCTTGTTGATGTAGTCGAGGTCGGCCAGTGTCGGCTCGGACTCGATGACGAGCTTGTCCCCCAGCGTCACGGTCTTGCGCACCACGTTGATGGCACGGTCGGAGGTGTAGATCTCGAAGTAGCCCACCGAGTCGGCCAGGCCGCCCGGGATCGTCATCGTGTAGACGTCATCCTCGGGCTCGCCGGCGCTGATCACCACGGACGAGGGCCAGGTGAAGCGGCCCTGCACCGCATTAATCCCGGAGAAGTCGTCGGTGACCTTGACGCGAACCACGTAGTCGCCGTCGTCGTTCTTCTCGGTGGACAGGATCTCCAGCTCGGGCGCCACGCGGTCGATGCCGAAGGGCATGTCGAGCGTCTGCGGCTCCCACGCATCACCCATGCGGGCCGAGAGGCGGTAGAAGTACTTTCCGTCGGGCAGGTCCTCGAAGGCCACGGTCTGCGGGTTATAGACCTTGCCGTCGAAGCGGATGTCGGAGAAGTCGGTCTGCGCGGCGTTGACCGGCGATTCCAGTTGCTCCTTCAGCGTGGGGCGGACCAGCTCGTCCTGCGAGCCGATCTCACGCACCACCTTCTCGCTCTCATCCAGGATCGACACCTCCACGCGCTTGGCGTTGCGCAGCAACGCCACCTTCGCAAACACGGCGTCGGCCAGCCCGTCGTTGTTGGGCGAAATGAACTGCTCGCCGTCGCCGAACGTGTAGAGGCCCTCATTGATGAAGGTGTAGAGCGAGGTCTGGGTGAAGGTGGTCTCGCCGTCCGACAGGATCGGAGCATCGAAGCCCTCGTAGGCGGGGTTGTCGATGATCGGCTCGGCGTTCCAGTCACCCGCGAAGCCGAGGTAGGGCACCGACAGGTCCGGCTGGTCCTCGTCCTTCGATTCGAAGGTGACCCAGCCCTGCGTCCAGTGGTCCTCGCCCGAGACGCTCAGCGTGTACGTGACCTCGGCACTATCGCCGGCCGGCACGATAACCTCCGTGCCCGACGCCGCAATCGCGTCCGTGTCCGAACAGTAGGTGGTGGTGAACTCCTTGCTCACCTCGTCCTCGTTAACCACGCACGTGGCGCCCGCGGTGAACGCGCGATCGATGTCGCCGTCGTTTTCCAGCGTCACCGTGAACGACGTCGACCCATCGACTTCCTTCAGCGCCACCACCGGCTCGCCGCCCACGGTGGCGTACACCTGCGTGTCAAGTGCATCGTCCACCTGGACCAGGCCGGCGCCCACCTGCCGCGGAGCGTAGGGCACGCCGTCGTGGTCAAGGATGAGCGCGGTGTTCGACAGGGCCACGCGGTTACGCAGCACAACCTCTGCGCGCGAGCGCCCGGTGCCGTCCCCCTCGGCCTTCTGGATCATGAGCGCGGCGACGCCGGCCACGTGCGGGGCGGCCATCGACGTGCCGGACTGGGTCTCGTAACGGTTGTCGTTGACCGTGGAGTACACGTTGCCGCCGATCCCTGCGATCTCCGGCTTGAAGCCGAGCTCGGGGCCAGCGCCCCACGAGGTGAACGTGGAGGGGGTCATCGCCGCCGGGTTGGCCTGGATCAGCGCCTCGCTGGTGAGCGACACGGTGGTGGTGCCCTGGGCGATCATCTCGAGCAGCTTAACACCGTCCGTGTGGCCGATGAAGGCACCCGGGATTGTCACGTTCTCCAGGCCGGCCATGCCCGCGAACTCATCCCCGCCCTCTTCGTGGTTGTAGACGATGACGCCGGCAGCGCCCGCCGCCTGGGCGTTGAGGAACTTGTCACTGAACGGGATCTCACCGCGCTGGATGAGCACGTACTTCCCGGCAAAGTCCTTGCCCAGCACGTCGTCAACCTTGCCCAGCCCGCCATCGACGATCTCCATCGGCGTGCCGTCAGTGGAGCCGGCCTGCAGCTGGTGGGCGAAGTCGTACTCGCCGGCGTCGTTCTTCGCCACGCCCCGGCTGTTGATCGTGGTGGCGTTCTCGACCGACGCCACCGACCAGGCTCCCGTGCCCGTGGAGGGCGAGCCGACCGTGCCGTCGTCGAGGAGTCCGAGTGCGTCGTCGTTCACGCCCGTGGGCGAGCCGTTCTGGCCCTCGTTGCCCGCGGCCACGATGACCTCGACGCCGGCCGCGCGAGCCTTCGCGATCACGCGCTGCTCGCCCACCGACTGGCCCTCGTTACCGTTGGGGTAGCCGAGCGAGAGATTGATGACGTCAGCACCGCGGCGCACGGATTCCTCGACAGCGGCCATGATGTCGTCGGCCGCGGCACCGGTGCGGTTCGGGTCGTTGGAGAAGACCTTCATCGCGAGCAGCTGGGCGTTCGGGGCCACGCCGTTGATCCGGCCGTTCGTGGCGACGTCGGCATCCTCGCCTCCGTTGGCCGCCACGATGCCGGCCACGTGCATGCCGTGCTGGGAGGCGGTGGTGTCCTTGACCTCGGTGTTGCCGTCGGCGAAGTTGTAACCGTAGGGCACCTTCGCGGTGAACCCGGGCTCGGGGGCGAGCTTGGTGTCCACCCCGTCGTCGAGACGCATGTCCTGATGGGCGATGTCGATGCCGGTGTCGACGATCGCGACCACCAGCCCCTCCCCGTCCACGCCGTGGTTTTCGGCCGCGGTGTCCACCTGGGTCAGCGTGGTGGCGGACTCCATTGACGGGTAGTAAACCCGCATGCGGTCGACGGCGACCACGCCCTTTTCGCGCGCCAGCTCGGCGATCGCGCTTGCCGGGATGTAGGCCGAGAAGCCGTTGACCAGGTAGCTGAACTGGCGGCGCAACGTCATGTTGTACTTGGCCGCGAGCGCCTTCGCCGTCGCGTCAACCTTGCCTGCGCCCGAGTCGAGCGTGACGATGACGGGCACGGTCTTTACCGACTTTTCGGCGGTCGTGGACGGAGCGGGTGGTGCGGGCGGTGGTTCTGGTGCGGCCATTGCGGGCACAGAGCCGAGGCTCAGCGCAAGAACCGCAAGCCCGGCGATCAATTGCTTCTTCATTGATTCACTTTCGTGCAGTGTTGTGCGAACACGTATATTTCGCCATGAATCAGGCCCCGGTGCCACGTGCGCCCACATACTGAACGCCCAGGTGGCAGGCCTGCCGCCACCCCGGCGGGCTGGCTTCGGTTTCGCGTCACCAAAAGTGTTTGTTCGTCACTCAAATCGCCGATTTAGGTGACGAGAAAACACTTTGCGTGTGCCGAGCAGCGTTGTCTGCCAGGTTGCGCCCGATGGGCCATGAGCTGATCGGCGTCGTCGAGGAGGCGACGAAGGCGGCGCGGGCCGCCGGGTGACAGCGCGGCCTAGCCGTAGAGCTTGATGCACTCCTCCACGATGTCCCAGAACTTCTCCACATCCACGTCCACCGCCACGTCGGAGTTCTTTTCCTTCTCCGACATGCCGAAGATGTCGCAGTTCGTGCGACCGTAGGAGGCCTCGCTTCCCAGGTCAATGTCGGTGCGCATGTGCTTAACCGTGATGACCGAAGGGTCGATGAGGTAGGCGATCGTCGTCGGGTCGTGAAGCGGGGCGCCCTCCCAGCCGAAGGTGCGCTTCTGCGACAAGTTGAAAAAGCCCATCATGTCGGTGAACAGCTTGCCAGCCGGGTTGTCATGCTTGGCCATGCGCTCGAGCACGTGCGGCAGCACGAGTACCTTGCGCGTGATGTCCAGGCCCATCATCGTCACCTTCACGCCGCTGTTGAAGACGACGTGGGCAGCCTCGCCGTCGGCCCAAATATTGAACTCGGCGGCCGGGGTGACGTTGCCCAGCTGGTAGCTGCCGCCCATGAGCACGACGCCTTTGATCTTGCCGATGATCTTGGGCTCCAGGCGCATCGCCATCGCAATGTTGGTGAGCGGGCCGGTGGGGACGAGCGTGATGTCGCCGTCAGAGGCGAGGAGAGTTTCGATGATGTACTGGACCGCGTGCTTGTCCTCGATCTCGCGGGTCAGCTCGGCGAAGACGGGGCCGTCCAGGCCCGAGTCGCCGTGGACGCGCTCCTCCACCAGGCGGTTCGGGATCACCATCGGGTGCTCCAACCCGCGGTAAACCTTGACGTCCAGGCCGAGGTACTGCACCACGTTGAGGGCGTTGCGTGTGGTTTTTGCCAGGGTCTGGTTGCCGTGAACCGTGGTGATGCCGAGGAGGTCAATTGCCGGGTGCTTGGCGGCCATGAGGATGGCGGTGGCGTCGTCATGACCGGGGTCGCAGTCGAGGATGATTCTGTGGGGCTGAGGCATGTCAAGTCCTTTCCTGTCAGGTGTTTCATTCTACGCACGATGGGGAAGACAGACACGCGCAATAGCTGGCCACACCGATAATCTGGGCCCGGTGTCGGGAGCTGTGGCCGCGGACCGATGACTCCGGATGGACACCGGTAATCTGGGCGGCCGAGGCCAGTTTTGCCGCGGCACTCCTCGCGCTTAGAATCTGCGGGACGACCTGAGCCGCATCTGCATATATGGGCGGATGCGGCCGAAACCGTTGGAGTGCTCTAGGTTTTTAGGTCCAGGTG
>NZ_KV793279.1:0-27728 GCF_001808405.1 Trueperella sp. HMSC08B05
GCCCTTTGTCTGTGCGGGAGCCTGTTTGGGTCGGTGTCTACTTGGGCCTCCGGCAGTCACGCCGTTGCCTCGGGCTGTGAAGCCTCATCCCTCCTCGCCGGCGTGACCGCCTCCGGCTACCCAGATCTGCCCGGACGTTTGCGACGCATTTCCGGCAGGGGCGATGGCAATTTGCTGTGGCGGGTATCAAAAAGGTGTCGCGGATGCGGGGTGGGCTGGGCTATTCGACCAGGCCGGAGGGGAAGTCAGTCTCCCGGACGCGCTCCAGGGCCTCGCGCGCCCGCTGCGCCTCCTTGGCGGCCTTGGCGCGCTCGATCTTTTCGTAGGTGGCGCGGGCGATCTCGTCGCGGCGGGCCTGTTTGGCCTCCTCGGGGGTGAGGGGGCGGTCGGGCATGCCGGGGTCGAGGTCCGCGGAAGCGGACTCCAACGAGGAACCCACATGCTCCGTCTGCGACGGGGCAGGAGCCGCCACGGGCCGCTTCTCCGGTTCGGCCATGAGGCCCGGGTGCGGGGCAGTAGACTCGCGGCCGGAATCGGCGCCAGCGGTGGTCGCGTCAGACTCGAAGTGCGCGTGAGGCTCGCGGGGCTCGGCGGGAGCCCCGACGGACGGATTGCTGACACCTGCAGGTCCGCCATGCGGCGTTGAGCCGGGCCCGGCCGGACTGCCAGTTCGATCGGCGGCGGTTTCGGCGGCGTGAGCGCCAGCCCCAGCCGCCCCCGCGGCAACGCCAGCACTCGGCCCGCCGGCAGCACCAGCTACCGCGCTAGCACCCGGCCCGCCATTCCCGCCGAGCTCGGCCTTAATCACCGGGATGCTCCCGGTGGTCTTCTGCAGTTTAACGATGAGGCGCTGCCGCTCGAGTTCGAGGTTCTGGCGCGCGGATTGCTCCCACTGCGTGGCAAGCGGGGTGCTGAAGATGCGGCGTCGGTCGAGCAGGCGGGTGACCACTTCGAGGCGCGCCTCGAGGAAGTGCAGTTCGGGGATGTGGGCGTATTCCTCGCGGACCTTCTCCATGTAGGTCTTGTACTTTTGGGGTTGGTTGGCAAGGAAACCAAGGTGGGCGTCGGTGAGGACGAGCAGGTCCATGTCGTGCGAGCCGAATATGCCGGATTCGGGCACGGGCAGGGGGTGCTTGCGCATGTGGAGGATGAGTTGGCGGATCTCTTCTACGGTGTCGCCGGGGACGCCCAGTTCGTCGAGGTACTTGGCCATGAGAGCCGCGGAGGCACCGCGGTCTTCGCCGCCGTTGCGCGTGTAGAGGGCTTGGCCGTCGGTGGAGAAGACAAGCCCGTGTCCCCAGGCAGCCAGCCGGACGACGTCGGCGTCCTGCGCCTCAACAGCGAGGGCATCAACGCGGGCCAGGAGGTCGTAGAGGTGGGACGTGCCGTGGAAGTGGCGGCCGGGGCTGGACCACAGTTCGATGAGGAGGCAGCACACGCGGTCGATGGTCTCGCGTGGGGCTGTTGAACCTACCGCGAGCGCGGAACGCATGAAGGATTGCGTTACCCACTGGGGTACGTCGGTACAAGACATCTCTCTCCAAAATTTCGATGACGTCCGCGATTCTACCTACAATGGCGGTAGTATCTGAATCGGCAATGTTCTATCTGGGCCGGAGGGCGATGGCAGTATGACGCATCCAACGTCACTCGTGCGCGGGAGGGCGCTGATTACGGGCGGTTCGTCGGGCCTGGGCTTGGAGTTTGCGCGGCAGTTGGCTGCGCGCGGCTTGGATCTTGTGCTCGTGGCGCGTGACGCGGAGCGTCTGGCGCGGGCGGCGCAGGAGTTGCGTGGTTCGGGTGTGTCGGTGGAGACGCTACCGGCGGATCTTTCCGACGACGACGGCGTCGCGGCCGTCGCCCAGCGTCTCGGCTCTTCGCAGTCCCCGGTTGACGTTTTTGTGAACAATGCCGGCGCTGGTCTGTATGCGAAGATGGCTACCGCGGATGCGTCGGAGCTGGTGGCGGGCGCGGAGCTGATGGGGATCACCCCAATGGTGCTCGGTGGTGCGGCTGCGGCGGCGATGAAGGAGCGCGGGCGCGGCGTCATTATTAATACGTCGTCGATGTCGGGTGCGGCGCCAATGGGCGCGTACTCGGCGATTAAGGCGTTTGTGCGGGTGTGGTCAGATTCGTTGGCCATTGAGGTGGCACCGTTTGGCGTGCAGGTGGTGACGTTCATCCCGGGGTGGGTGCGCACCGAGTTCCATGCGCGCACGGGTGTGTCCACGTCCTCGATCCCGGATTTCCTTTGGTTGGATGCCCGGCGCGTGGTGGCCGAGTGCCTCGCCGACGCCGACCGTGGCCGTACCTCGTCCACCCCTTCGAAGCGCTTCAAGCTTATTGGTTTCCTGGCCAAGCACGCGCCGGCGGGCGCGGTGGCGGTGGCGGTGAAGAAGCTGAATAAGGGTCGGCGATGAGCGAACTGCAACCGCTGGATGACTATCATTCGGAGTCGAAGATGCACGCGCGTAAGAACGTGCGGAGGTTTTTCACGCGCCCGGCGCTGAAGACGATCCTGTCCACGAATGTGGAGGGGCAGGAGAACGTGGAGGGCCTGGAGGGGGCGTACGTCGTGGTCGGCAATCACACGTCGCATCTCGACGCGCCGATGGTGTTCACGCTGTTGCCGGAGCACATGACGGAGAGGCTGGCTACGGGCGCCGCCGCGGATTATTGGTACCGGCGGCCCACCCTGTCGAAGATCACGGCGCTGTTTTTCAACACGTACCCGATCGAGCGCAAGCGCGGCGCGAACCAGGTCAGCGGGCCGGCGAAGGGCATGACCGCGCGACTGTTGCGCGAGGGCATCCCGATCTTGATCTTCCCGGAAGGCACGCGCTCCCGCTCGGGGGAGATGGGCGAGTTCAAGGTGGGGGCCGCGGCGCTCGCGATCAAGTTCGGCATCCCGATCGTGCCGCTGGCCCTGCGCGGCGGGCATGACGCGATGCCGGTGGGTGCGGTGCTCCCGGCCCCGAACCGCCCGCCGGTGGACATGTTTATCGGTAAGCCGATGTTTGCCGAGGAGGGCGAGGACGCCGAGGCCTTCATGTCCCGCGTGCGCAGCCAGATTCTGGCGATGCTGGAGCAGGGGGCTGCAAACCCGGAGTAGCCTGCGCCCGCCGGCCCTGGGTTTGAATTATTTTGGACGATTTCGGGGCGATCTCCTCATATGAGAAGATCGCCCCGAAATCGTCCAGTGTTTTTAAATCGCCCCGTGAGTTGCTCGCGTGCGGGCAGCCGGGCTCAGCGCCCGAGCAGACCCCGCTTCTTCTTGGTATCCCCCGTCATCACTCCCGGGAATTCGAGGCGGATGGTGAGCCCGCCGCCGGGGGTATCGAAGGCCTGCGCCGAACCGCCGTGAACTTCCATGATGGCGGCCACGATCGCGAGCCCAAGCCCGGATCCGCCCGACCCGCGCGAGCGCGAGGTGTCGGTGCGGAAGAATCGCTCGAAGATGCGCCCGGCCTGCTGGGCGTCGATGCCGGGGCCGTGGTCGCGTACGTCCACGACGCCGACCTGCCGCTCCGCGTCCACGCCCACGGCCACCTCGACGGGTGTGCCCTCGGGGGTGTGGTTGATGACGTTGGATAGCAGGTTGGTAATCACCTGGGTGACCTTTTCCGCATCCGCAGTGACGATGACCGAGCAGGGCTCGTCGCCTGTGAGTCCCACGAACTCGGCGGGCCACTGCGGGGCCCGCACGTGAAAGTCGGTGACCGTGTTGAGCGCGATGGTGGCCAGGTCGACGGGCTGCATGTTGATCTGGCGCCGCTCGTCAAGCCGGGCCAGCTGGAGGAGGTCTTCAACCAGGTGGGCCATGCGTTCGGATTCGGATTCGATGCGGGACATGGCGAGGTCCACCCCGCCGTCGGGAACGCCACCCAGCCGGTAAAGCTCGGCGTATCCGCGGACGGTGGCGAGCGGGGTGCGGAGTTCGTGGGAGGCGTCGGAGACGAATTGCCGCATGCGTTTCTCGGAGGCCACCTGCACCTCGAAGGATTCCTCCACGCGGGCGAGCATCTTGTTGATCGACTGGCCGAGCAGGGCCACTTCGGAGCCGTCGGTGCCGGTCGGTACGCGCACGGACAGGTTGCGGGCGGCCACCTCGTGGGTGGCGCGTTCGATGTCGCGCAGGCCGGTGAGCGACTGGTCGACCAGCAGGTAGGCGGCGAGCGCGCCGAGGATCAGGGTGATGAGCACGAGGGTGGCGAGCGCTCCGCCGAGGTTGCGCACGGTGTCATTGATCGGCTCGAGCGGCAGGCCGATCACCACCGATCCCACCGAAGTAAGGTTGGTGGGGGAGTAGTTGAGGTCGGTGGTGATGATGCGCCACTCCTGCCCGTCGCGGGTGGAGGGCACGGTGGAGGGCGCTGAGCTTTTGCGCTGGGCCAGCAACTCGGGGTTGAGCGGCGTGCCGTTTTCGTCCTTGATCTGGGAGTTGACAACCGTCAGGTGCCCGAAGGGCACGTTCGCCGCCGGATTTGTGTACGTAATAAAGAGGTAGAAGTCGCTGGGCAGGAGCTGGTCTTGCGTGTCGTTGATGAGCTGGTCGATCGTGACCGTGGCGATCGTGCGGCCCGAGGAGCGCAGGTTGCGGTCCGTCTCATCGATGAGCGAGCCGCGTAACGTGACCGTGGCGAGCCACGACACGGTGACCAGCACGATCGCCATGATGACGATGAACGCGAACACGATGCGGACCGACAGGGTCCGCCGCACCTTCGGCGCCGGGCGCCGGGATTGGAACGTGACGTTCATTTCGCCCGGCGTAGCACGTAGCCGATCCCGCGCTTGGTGTGGATGAGCGGTTCGAGGGCGGCCACCTCGTCGGGGTCGGTGATCCCGAGCGCTTCGGGCGAGTCGATCTTGCGGCGCAGGTAGGAAATGTAGGATTCGACGATTGACGCCTCGCCCACCCAGTTGTAATCCCACACGTGGTCGAGGATCTGGATCTTCGACACCACACGCTCGGCGTTGATGAGCAGGTAGCGCAGGAGCTTGTATTCGGTGGGCGACAGGTCGACGTCGTGCCCGGCCCTGCGTACTTCGTAGGAGCTTTCGTCCATTTCCAGGTCGTGGTAGCGCAGTACGTCGGAGCTGGCGGATTCGGGGGCGGTGCGGCGCAGGATCGCGTGGATGCGCGCTACTACCTCCTCGAGGGAGAACGGCTTGGTGACGTAGTCATCGCCGCCCACTTCCAGCCCGCGCACGCGGTCCTGCACGTCGTCCTTCGCCGTGAGGAACAGGACTGGCAGCTCGGGTTCCTGTTCGCGCAGGTGGGTGAGAACTTCGAAGCCGTCCATGTCGGGCAACATGATGTCGAGCACGACGATGTCGGCCAGGAACGTCCGCTCCACCTTGAGCGCCTCGGCGCCGTTTTCGGCGGTGGCGACGTCGAAGCCGGCGAAGCGCAGCGAAGCGGAGAGTAGCTCGCGGATCGTGGGCTCGTCGTCGACCACGAGCACCTTCGTCTCGGGCTTCTTTGATGCCATGTCCATCCTGGGTCCTTAGATGAAGGCGAGCGGATCGAAATCGTCGATGTCGATCGGGTAGATGCGGTTGAGGGTCTGGTTAAACGCCGCCACGTCGTATTCGAGGTCGATGATTTTCAGCCCCTGGTCCTCCAGTTCGGCCAGCTGGGCCGAGAGGAACTCGCGGAAGCACATGATCGCCACGCGGTGGCCGGCGTCCAGCAGGTCGCTGACCTGGGGGAGGTAGTCGACGTCGTGGGAGGCGATGACGATGTCCGCGCCCGGGCGGTGCAACCCGATCGCGTCGAGCGTGCGCTGGATGCCGACATCCACGATCTTCACGTGCGGATCGTCGGACGTAAGCAGTACGGGCTTCCAGCCGATCGCCAGCAGGGCCTGGACGAAGGTGAACGCGGTGCGCTGGGAGGCGTTCATGTAGAACAGGCCGGTGGTCTCCTCGTCCTCGCCCCATGGGCGGTAGCGCAACACGCGATCCCAGCGGGGGCGCTCCTCCCGGTGCGGGGCGCGCTTGAGGATGTTGACGCCCAGGGTCGCGTCGATATTCTCGCCGTCGATCAGAAAATACATATTCTCATGCTATCGCGGAATGAGGCGGCGAGGTGGCCCGGGGTGGGCCACCTCGCCGTCGTATCGCGCTGGGCTGATCGATTTAGTAATCGGTGAATTCCGTGCCCTCGATCGCCTTGGGTGCCTCGCCTGCCTGGAGGGCGGCGAGACGGGCGGCGACCTCGGCGGACGTGTCGGTTGACTCCAGTTCGGCGAACTGGGCATCCAGCGAGGACGCGGACACCTCGGCCTTGCCAGCCGCAATGGCTTCCTCGCGGCGCACCTTGTCCTCGAAGCGGGCAAGCTCCGAGGTCGGGTCGAGCACGTTGATCGACGCGATGGCGTCCTGGACCTTGTTCTGGGCCGCGGCGGACTTCTGGCGGGCGCTGAGCTGATCGCGCTTGGACTTGAGCTCTGCAAGCTTGCTACGCATGACGTTCAGGCCGTCCTTGAGCTTGGCCACCACTTCCTGCTGGGAGCGGATCATCGGCTCGGCCTCGCGGGCCTCGCCCTCGTGCTGGATCTGACGCTCGAGGGCCACCTTGGCGAGGTTGTCGAACTTCGCGGCACCTTCCTCGTTTCCGGCCGCGCGCATTTCGTTCGACTTCGCGACGGCGGCCTGTGCCTTCTGCCCCCACTCGCGAGCCGAGTTGATGTCCTCGTTGTAGTCGGCCTCGGCCAGGCGCAGGTTACCGATGGTGACGGCAACCGCGTCCTCCGCCTCGGCGATGGAGTTGGTGTAGTCGCGCACCATCTGGTCGAGCATCTTCTGCGGGTCCTCGGCGCGGTCGATGAGTGCGTTGATGTTGGCCTTGGCCAACTGTGCCATGCGCCCAAGGATGGACTGCTTTTCTGCCATGGTGAATTACCTTTCTCTTACCTGGTCAAAATTGGACATGGACAAAACTAGAATCCTCGGCGCCCGCCGGTAGAGCCGCCGCCACCGCCGCCGAAGCCACCGCCGAAGCCACCGCCTGAGCGGCCTCCGCCCCCGAACCCGCCGGACAGCCCGCCGATGATGAGCCCGCGGGCTACGCCGGACAGGATCGACCCGGCGAGCGCCCCGGCGAACGCGTCGCCGTCGGAGGAGTACCCGCCCGAGCCGTAGGGCCCGCCGCGGTTCATCCGCTCCACGTCTGACAGGGCGGCCTGCTTGGCGCGGTTGGCCGCCACGCGGGCGGACTCAGCCAGCTGCAGGCGCTCTTGCGGATCCTCGCCGCTTGCCGCCTGCTGGTAGGAATCCTGGGCTTGGGCCAGCTGCTCACGGGCCCCGCTGCGGGCCGAGGCCCGGTAGCGCGTGACCGTGGCTTCGGCGTCGTCGATCGCGCGGCGCGCGTAGGCGAGGGCCTGGTTGGCGTTGGCCTCGAGCTTCTTGCGGTTTTCCTCCGCCGCGCGGAAGGGCTCGAGGGCCAGGTCGATCTTCGTCTCGGTCTCGTGCAGTTCCTCGACGCTGCGGAACGGGTCCGCGTTCGCCCCCGATGCCCGCTGCACCGCCTCCTGGGCCGTGGCCAGTAGCGGCGCCACCGTGGGATCGGTGGGGGCCAGCCGGCGGGCGTCGGCAATATCGGAGGACAGCGAGGCCACGCGCTCGCGCATCTCCGCGCTCGCAGCCTCCAGCTGCTGCGGGGCGTTGAGGAGGGCGTCCGTGAGCTGGGAGGCCTGGGCGAGCGTGGCCTCTGCCATGCGCACGTACGGCACCGCCCCGTTGCGATCGCCCGCGGCCACCTCGGAGTCGGCCGAATCGAGCGACGTGCCCGTGGCCTCAAGCAGGTGCGCCACCTGCGCGGGATAGGTGCGCAGCGTGGCAAGCGCCGACGCCGGGTAGTTCACCTCAAGGTTGTCCACCGTGCGCTTGCCCAGCTCCAGGCGCTGGTTAATCTCCGCTACGCGCGTGCGGAACTCGGCCACCTTCGCATCGGCATGCGCGGCGAGGTTGCGCAGCTCGGAGAATTCCTTCGTGTGGTGCTCGAGCGCCTCCTGCGCCGACCGCACCAGCTGCGTAATCTTCGCGCTCAGGTCCAGCTTCTGCTGCGGGGTCTCCGGATCGGCGTCGTGAAGCTGGGAATGGATCTGGAAGGCCGCCGACGTCGCCTCGCGCGCCTTGTCGATCGTTAGCTGGAAGCTTTGGGTCGCCTCGAGCCCGAACTCGGCGCGGGCGAACTCGAGTTCAGCGCTGGCCGCACGCACGTCGTCGTCGACCTCGAGCAGGGCCGCCGATGCCTCCTGGACCTGCTTGTCCGCGTCCGCCACGGAGGCCTTCGTCTTACGGCGATTGGCGACGGCGATCGCGCCACCCGCGCCCACCGCCACCGTGCCGATCCCCACCAGCGGCCACGGGAACCCGCCCGAATCGTCCACGAGCTCCCCGCCACGCGCCACCGACGCCACGTTCTTGGCGAGGGTGGTGACGCCGGCGTCCCAGTCGCCGTCGCCGAAAAGCTCCATGACGTACGGGCTCAGCGACTCGTTCAGCACGGCCTCGGACACGTCGCCCGAGCTGGTCGAATGCCAGCCCACCTCGCGCGTGTCCACCGAGATGACCACCACGCCGTCGTACTTATCCATCCCCGACACCGCGTGCGTCTGCTCGGCCCACTCCTGGGCGTCCATCCCGTCGAGGTTCTTGACCGTCACCACCCACAGGTCCTGGCCCGGCACCTTCTCGACCTCTGCGGCCGCCGCCGCGTCGTCGTCGACCACGCCCGCCAGGTCGGTAAAACGCGCATCCAAGTCCTGGGGCGGTTCAGCGAACGCCACCGCGGGCACAAGCACGATTCCAAGTGCCATCACCGTTGACGCCAGGACGTGCGACTTTCTCATGGGACCTCCCTGAACCTGCGCGTGTGTCGCGCAACACTAACCTACCAATTCCGGCAAGCCCCGCGCGAGTAGATGCCGGGCCGGGCGCCGATATCGCCTCAGAGCGGACAGGCCGGGGTGGCGGCGTCGTGAAGAAAAAGAGGCACAGGAAAAAGCCGCGGCGAAAGTGTCATAATAGGTGGACGTAACAACATTGATGAAAGGGAACGCTAGGTGCCTAAGGGAAAGGTGAAGTTCTTCGACGAGAAGAAGGGCTTTGGTTTCATTGCCGGCGACGACGGGCAGGAGGTCTACCTGCCCGAAACTTCGGTGCCGCTGGGAGTGCGCCTGCGTGCTGGAACGCGCGTTGAATATGGCATCGGCGATACGCGCCGGGGGCCGGCCGCGCTGCAGGTCACGGTGATCGAGAAGCAGAAGTCGCTGGCGGCCGCGAACCGCCGCTCGGCTGAAGACATGGTTCCGCTCATCGAGGACCTCATTAAGATTCTTGACCATGCTTCCACCTCGCTCCGCCGCGGGCGCTATCCGGAGGGCGGCGCGCGGATTGCTCAGGCGCTGCGGGCCCTCGCTGAGGATTTTGATGTCTAATCGTATTAACCCAACCCACAACGTCACTCGTGAAAAGACGCTCGCGCGCGCCGTCGACCAGGCGCGCGAAGCCCTGCTCGACGTCACGCACGCGTCCAACGTTGGCGAGCACGCCGGCGTGGTGCAGGAGGGAGAGCGCGTGGTGACGCACGCCTTCACCTGCCAGCTGCCCGGCTACAAGGGCTGGTTCTGGACCGTCACGCTCTCGCGCGTGCCGCGGGCCCGGCGCGGCACGGTGGACGAGGTCTCGCTACTGCCCGGCCCAGACGCTCTGCTCGCCCCTGAGTGGGTGCCGTGGGCAGACCGGCTCCGGCCCTCCGACGTCAGCGGCACCGACCGCCTGCCCTACAACCCCGACGACTCCAACCTCACCTCCAACGACCCCCTGCTGGATGAGAGCTTCGAGGCCGCGGGCGTGGACGGGGACGAGCTCGCCGAGTTTGAACTGGGGCTCGGCCGGGCGCGCGTCCTGTCCGATCAGGGCCGCCAGGAGGCGTTCAAGCGCTGGTACGACGGCGACGGCGGCCCCCACAACCAGGCCACCCGCACCGCCAAGGCTACCTGCTCCACCTGCGGCTACCTGCTCCACATGGGTGGCTCGGCCCGCCAACTGTTCGGCGTGTGCGCGAATGAGTGGAGCGCCTACGACGGCCGAGTGGTCTCGCTCGACCACGGCTGCGGCGCACACTCGGAAACCGATACGCCCAAGCCCGATAAGATGTGGGACCCCACCGACCCCGTGCTCGACGACCACGATCTGGATATCACCGCGAACGAGTAGCTCTCCATGCACATCATTCAGGGTCGCGTGCGCGATTATACCTGGGGCGCGCGCGATGTGATCCCCGAGTTCTTCGGCCTGCCCGCCGCCGACACGCCCGTTGCCGAGCTCTGGCTCGGCGCGCACGCCGGCGCCCCCGCCCGGTGCGGGGTGGGGCCGCACGCGGTCGCGCTCGCGGCGGAGGATGTGCGTGTTGACGACGCCGGCCCGGCGGCTAGCGCTGGTGGTGCCGGTGAGGCCGGGGCCGATGTCGCTTGCCCGGCCGACGTCGTTAGTCCAGCCGACGTCGTCAGCCCAGCCGGTCCCGCCGCCGACCTGCGCGACTACATCGCCCGCGACCCGGAGGGCGTGCTCGGCCGGGACGTCATGCGCCGCCACCAGGGCGAGCTGCCCTTCTTGCTCAAGCTCATCGCGCCGGCCCAGCCCCTGTCCTTGCAAGTGCACCCGTCGATGGAGCAGGCGGCCCGGGGGTTTGTGCGCGAGTCGGAGCGGGAGATCGCGCTCGACGCCCCGAACCGCTCCTACAAGGACGCCCTCCACAAGCCCGAGCTGGTCTACGCCTTCACACGCTTCGAGGCCCTGGTCGGCTTCCGCTCCCCGCGCCGGATTATCGGCGTGCTCGAAGGGCTCGGCACCGAGCTGACCGACCGCCTGGCCGACCTCATTCGCTGCGAGCCCAACGCGGGCGGGGTGCGCGAGGCCTTCTCCTGTCTTCTGTCCGCCTCGCGCCCGAGCGCGGACGCCGTGGCGGAGGTGGTCGAGGCCTGCCGCACGCGCCCCGCCGAGGACTCGCCCTCCCCGCGCGCGGACGCGATCGTGGGCCGCCTGGCCAGTTTCTTCCCCGGCGACCCCGGCGTGGTCGCCTCCCTCCTCCTCAACCCCGTCACGCTCAACCCGGGCGAGGCGATGTTCACCCCCGCCGGCACGGTCCACGCCTACCTTTCCGGCTTCGGGCTGGAGATCATGGCGAACTCCGACAACGTGCTGCGCGCCGGGCTGACCTCAAAGTATGTGGACGTGCCCGAGCTACTCGACGTCATGGAGACCGTGGCCGCCCCGCCCATCCGCATCGCGCCCGAGCGGATCTCGCCCGTGCAGTCCACGTACTATGCCCCCGTCGACGACTTCGAGCTTTCCATCGTCAACCTTCGAGATGCCACCCGGCGCGTCAAGCTGCGCGGTGCCGGCCCGCGCATCCTCCTGTGTGTGGCGGGCGCCGCCGAGATCCGCACCGCCTCCGGGCAGTACTGCCTCATGAACACAGGCCAGGCCGCGTTCGTCCGCGCTGACGATGGCATCCTCCAGGCGCGCGGTGCCGGCCGGCTCGTCCTCGCGGAGGTCCCGTAAGGCGGCCGGGTACCCTGGTCGGGCGGTCTGGCCGACGGAACTCGTGAATATATCGGCTGGCGATTGCTATAGCCACCTGGCCGGCCTCAGATTCACGACTTGTGACGGGCACACCCGGTACCGGGCGGGAATTGGGAGGGCGGCGCCGTGAAGCCGCGACCTCGGCAGTTGCCTGTTTCACAATGTGACCAACGCGTCGCCGCGAGTCTTTCAGAGTGTGAGACGGAAGTTGCTACACCTGTTTCGCGGTGTAAAACTCACGTAGGTGAGCACTACGAAGACCACTGTGAATAAGCAGAACACACCATCCATTCTTGATTCTTACTTCCGCCTCTCCGAGCGCGGATCGTCCGTGCGCCAGGAGCTGCGCGGTGGCCTCGTGACCTTCTTCGCGATGGCCTACATCCTCGTGCTGAACCCGATCATCCTGTCGGGCCCGGATTCGACCGGCCAGTTCCTCGGCGGCGGCAGCGAGCCGAACCTCCCCGCGATCGCGGCGGGCACCGCCATCGTCGCGGGCCTCATGTCGATCCTTATGGGCGCCGTGGCGAACTTCCCGCTGGCGCTCGCGGCCGGGTTGGGCCTGAACTCGATCGTGGCCTACACGATCGTCCAGCTCCCGGGCATGACCTGGGCCGACGGCATGGGCATCATCGTCATCGAAGGCATCGTCATCGTGCTGCTGGTGCTGACCGGCCTGCGCGAGGCGATCTTCCGCGCCGTGCCGAATGTGCTGCGCACCGCGATCTCGGTGGGCATTGGCCTGTTCATCACGCTCATCGGTCTCATCAACTCCGGCATCGTGGGTACGGGCGCCACCCCGCTCGCTTTCGGCGTCAACGGCTCGATTTCCACGTGGCCGCTCGTCGTGTTTCTTGTGGGCCTGGTGGTCACGCTCGCGCTGATGGTGCGCCGCGTGCAGGGCGCGATCCTGTGGGGCATCGTCACCGGCACCGTGCTCGCCATCATCGTCGAGGCCGTTGGCCACCTGGGCCCCAAGGGCGCCGAGAACGTCGGCGGTTGGGGCCTGACCATCCCCGCGGTCGAGGGCTCGCTTGTCCAGGTGCCGAGCTTCTCCACGCTCGGCCAGTTCTCCATCACCGGCCCGTTCCAGAAGATCGGCGTGCTTGCAGTCATCGTGCTCGCCTTCTCGGTCATGCTCGCCGACTTCTTCGACACCATGGGCACCATGGTCGCCGTCGCCTCCGAGGGCGACCTGCTCGATGAGGACGGCAACCCGCCGCACACGCAGTCCATCCTGCTTGTCGATTCCCTCGGCGCGATCGCCGGCGGCATGGGCGGCGTGTCCTCCAACACGTCCTTCGTCGAATCTGCCACTGGCGTTGCCGACGGCGCCCGCACCGGCCTGTCGACCATCTTCACAGGCATCTTCTTCCTGCTGGCCACCTTCCTCGCTCCCCTGTTCGCGATGGTGCCCTCCGAGGCCGCGGCGCCCGCGCTCGTGGCGGTGGGCTTCCTCATGATGCAGCAGGTTACGGAGATCGAGTGGACCGACCTCAAGGTCGCCATCCCCGCCTTTGTCACCATCATCTTCATGCCGTTCGGATACTCGATCACGGTGGGCATCGGCGTGGGCTTCATCGTCTACGTCATTATGCAGGCGGTGGCCGGCAAGGCCCGCGACGTGCACCCGCTCATGTACGCTACGGCGGGCACGTTCGTCATCTACTTCCTGCTTGATCCGATCAACAAGGCGCTTGGCCTGGCCTAAGGCTGGCTAATCGTTGGGCCCGGGCGAATGCCCGGGCCCTTTCCTATCCCCGACGTCGTGTACGGGTGGGGAGCTAGCCGACCAGCTCGTCGATGACGCCGAGCAGCCGCGTCACATCCTCGACGTCGATCGCGGGGAACGTGGCGATGCGCAGCTGGTTGCGCCCAAGTGAACGGTACGGTTCGACGTCGACGACGCCGAGCTCGCGCAGCTGGGCCGCAATGCCCGCGGCGTCAACGCCCTCGAAGTCGATCGTGCACACCACCGGCGAGCGGTACTCGGGCGCGATGAAGGGTGTGGCGAACGGGCGGGCCTCGGCCCACTCGTAGACGGCCGAGGAATTGTCCCGCGAGCGCGCCTGCATGGTGGACAGCCCGCCGGTCTCGACCATCCACTCCACCTGCGCCTGGAGCATGAGGAGCGTGGCGATCGCCGGGGTGTTGAGGGTCTGGGCCTTGCGCGAGTTGTTGACCGCGAGCTGGAGGTTCAGGAAGTCGGGCACCCAGCGCTCGGCGGTGAGGCGCTCAATCCGCTCGAGCGCGGCCGGGGAGGCGAACGCCAGCCACAGGCCGCCGTCGGCGCCGAAGCACTTTTGCGGGGAGAAGTAGTAGAAGTCGGCGTCGGCGGGGTCGATCTTCAGCCCGCCGGCGATGGACGTGCCGTCCACCACGGTCAGGGCCCCCGATCCGGGCGCGACCCGGCGTAGCGGCGTCGTGGCACCCGTGGAGGTCTCGTTGTGGGCGTATAGATAGGTGTCGACATCGGCGGGACGGCACTCGACCATCTGCCCCGGCTCCACGCGCAGCACCTCGGGCTCGCCGAGGAACGGGGCGCGCTCGACCGCACGGGCGGCCTTGCCGGAAAACTCGCCGATGACGGCGGCCTGTGCCCGGTCCTCCACCAGGCAGAAGGAGATCGCGTCCCACAGGGCGGACGCGCCGCCGTTGCCCAGGATCGCCTCGTAGCCCTCCGGCAGGCCGAACAAATCGGATAGGCCCTCCTGGATCGAGCGCACCGCCCCACGAACGGCCGGCTTACGATGGGAGGTGCCCATCAGGCCGGAGTCAGCGATCGCCGCGATCTGGGCGGGGCGGACCTTGGAGGGGCCGGAACCGAAGCGGCCGTCGTCGGGAAGAAGTAAACTCATGGTCCGATCATCTCACTTGGGCGCAGGCGGCGGGCAAGATTTCGAGTGCTGAGCGCGCGGGGGTTCCAGCGGCTAAGATGGCGGGGAGAGCCAGTGAGGGGGAGCCGTGAGCCAGCTGATCGATACCACCGAGATGTATCTGAAGACCATCTTCGAGCTGAACGAAGAGGACATCCCGGCGTTGCGCGCGCGCATCGTGGAGCGGCTCGGCCAGTCCGGGCCCACCGTGTCCGAAACCGTGAGCCGGATGGAGCGCTCGGGTCTGGTGTCGATGGGGCGCGGGCGCGAAATCGACTTCACGGAGGAGGGGCGCCACTACGCGATCCGCGTGATGCGCCGCCACCGGCTCGTGGAGCGGCTGCTGCAGGACGTTATTAAGCTTGACTGGCCCCACCTTCACGACGAGGCGTGCCGGTGGGAGCACGTGGTGTCCGACGACGTCGCCGAACGGATCGACGCCCTGCTCGGCCACCCGGAGGCTGACCCGTTCGGTAACCCGATCCCGGCGGCTGGCGAGTCGGCGATTCACAACGTGCGCGAGGCCGGGCTCAAGTCCGTCATGGAGGTCGAGCCGGGCGGGGAGTACGTCATCGAGCGGCTGGCCGAATCGGTCCAACTTGACCTCGACATCCTGTCGATGTTCTCCGATGAGGGGCTCGTGCCCGGGGTGAAGATCACGGTGGATGTTATCGACTCCGACAGCGCGATCGTCGTGCAAAACGGCGATTCCGTGCGGCTTTCGGCCGATGTGGCGCGCGGAGTTTTCGTTCGCGAAGCCAAGTGACGTATCACATCGTTATCAAATCGTGACAAATCGTTATTGTCCCGTTATGCTGATCTCGTAGCGCGCCGCACTGGCGCGGAGTTCTTAGCACAACGGAGAAAAAACTATGGCGAGTCGCCACGACATGATCGCGCCCCGCTCGACCTTCTCGAAGTCGACCGTGACTGCGGTTGCAACGGCTTCCACGGCAGGGGTCCTCATGGGTATCGGTTCGCCGATGGCTCTGGCTGATGGCAACGCTTCCGCCGCCCAGGCGTCGAAAGCCTCGATCGAGCTGGCCACCTCGGCTACCACCACCAACCCGGTTGCCACGGTTGATCTGGGCACGGTGTCGGTGGGCGAATGGGAGATGGAGACCGTCACCGTTGAGGCCGAGGGCGCCCCGGTTGCCGCGGCCCCTGTCGAGGCGACTGCCCAGACCGCCACCGCCGAGGCTCGCACCACCTCCGACACCGCTCAGGCCACGCCGGCTGTTGGGGCCGAGCCGGTCCAGCAGGCATACTCGGGCTCCGCGAGCTCCGTTGGCGCCACCGCCCTCGCTTACCAGGGCGCCCCCTACCGCTGGGGTGGCACCACCCCCGCCGGCTGGGATTGCATCGGCTTCGTCCGCTACGTCTACGCCCAGCACGGCGTGCACATCGGCGGCTACACCACCTCCGTTCTTTCGGTCGGCTACCAGGTCCCCTACTCGGAGGCCCGCGCAGGCGACATCCTCTACTGGCCCGGCCACGTGGCCATCTCGCTCGGCAACGGCATGAACGTCGGCGCCTGGAACGAGTCGATGGGCACCACCACCGGCTCGGACGCCTCCATCGGCATCCCCACCGTGATCCGCGTGTTCTAACACAAGCTTTTCGATGAAGGGCCCGAAAGGGCCCTTTTTCGTGTGCGTTGGTGGTGCGGGGCGCCGGCGTCGACATCGCCTATTTCCTACCGCTGTGACCTCGACTTTGAGACAATAGAGGCAACTAAGGAGGATGCAATGGCGCACGAAAACATTGTTGTCGTTGGTATAGATGGATCCGAGGCGGGTAATTCCGCGCTCGAGTGGGCGCTCGCCCAGGCCCGAGCCCGCGAGGCGCGGCTGCACATCGTGTGTGGGTACGAGTTGCCGTCCCAGTACATGTCGCCGGAATTCCAGGTCGCCCAGGGCAACGTAAATCACTTGTATGACTCGGCGCGCAAGATTGTGGACGAGGCGGTGGTCACGGTGGAGGGTCAAGGCGTGGAGGTGACGTCCGCGCTCGAGTTCGGTGATCCCACCGAGGTGCTCGTGGAGATTTCGAAGCGCGTGGCACTCGTGGTGGTGGGCGGGCGCACCCAGCACACGGGCCGGCTCGCCGACCGCCTCTTGCGCACCGTATCCTCCGCCGTGCCGGCCAACGCGTACTGCCCTACGGTGGTGGTGCCCACGGATTCGCCGTCGTCGCACGTCCCGATCGAGCGGGTGGTGTGTGGCGTGGACGGCTCGGAGCACGCGAAGATGGCGCTGCAGCGAGCGGTGTGGGAGGCGGATCGGTGGAACGCCAAGCTGACCGTGCTAGTGGCGGTGAACCCGTCTGCGGTGGGCTGGGTTCCGGCTTACACGTTCCGCGACGAGCACCTGCACGAGATGGAGTCCGCCGTGGCCGCGCAACTGGCCGAGGTGGACGAGGGCCGCAAGATCGACGTCGAGATCACGGCGGTCGAGGGCAGCCCGGCCCACATCCTGGCCCAGATGTCCGAGGAGTCGGACCTGGTGGTGCTCGGCACGCGCGGGCGCGGTGGCTTCACCGGCCTCCTCCTCGGCTCGACCTCCCAGACCCTGCTCGGTTACTCCGCCTGCCCCACGATGGTGGTGCCCAGGCGTGTGCGCAAGGACGACGATCACGGGCCGGGCCCGGTCCAGCTGGTCGACGACGACGAGCCCGGCATCAAGGGCTAGTCCGGCCGGCAAGCACTAAGTGCCAGCCTATGGCTGGGTTGCCGGCCAGCGCCGTTTTTGCCCTTGGCTCCTTTCGGGTAGTCTTGCAGGGCATGCCCTCGTAGCTCAGTGGATAGAGCACGGCTCTCCTAAAGCCGGTGTCGTAGGTTCGATTCCTATCGAGGGCACTTTTCATGCCCGTAGCGCACTGTGCCGGCAGGTGGCGTGGCTAACTGGTGGGTCTGGAAGCTTTCGTCGCGTAACTGGGCCTTTGCGGGCTCAGATTCACCAGTTGTCCGCGCGATCTGCGTGTGGCGGGGCTCGGGGCGGTTGCGGCGCGCGTCTGTCAGAAGTGGCGCAGTCCTCTGTACGGTAAGAGAGTGAGTCCTTTCTTTAAGCGTAAGAAGTCCCAGCCGAAGGCCGACGAGCCCGCGGTGGCGCAGGCGCCTGCCGAGCAGGCTCAGCAGGCCGAGCAGGCCCCCGACCTCGAGGAGTCCGCGCCCGAAGCGGCGATCCCCGCGCCGGAGCCCACCCGCTCCCGCGAGGAGCTCCTCGACGCTGCCTACCGCGCCTGGCATGCCGAGCTGGCAGCGCGCGCCCAGCAGGCGGACGAGGTCACGTCGGATGAGGCCAACGGTGTCATTGACTTGACCCACCCGCACCCGACCGGGGCGGTGGCCTTCGCGTCCGGCTCGGCGGTGCGGATCACGTCGCTCATCCGTGAGAACGTGGCCCAGCGCGAGGCGCTTGCCAACCTGCGCCGGCTCCAAGCCACCACGCGCCGCATCTCGGAGATGTATGGCCACGCGCCGGTCTCGCTGTCGGTGGGGCGGCTGACGTGGTCCGAGCTGCCGTCGGTGCCGAAGTCTGAGGCGCCCGCGGCCCCCACGAACGTTGAATTTGCCGAGCTCACGGGCGAGTTCATCCTCGACAACGACGGCTCGCTCGTGTCTGTGGACACCGACGGGGAATCCTCCGCCACCTTCGGCGGGAGGGCCGACGACGCCGATGGTGCCGCTCACGCCGACACCCTCGGTGACGCCCGTGCCGAGGATCCGGCAGACGCACACCGGGCCAGCTCTGACGAACAGGCAGGCGTGCAGGCGGCCGAGCCCGCCGGCGAGGAGCGCGCGGTGGAGAGGGAGCCGCGCCAGGCCGTCGTCGTGAAGGAGCCGGCACTGTACCGGAGCGTGGTGATCGAGTTCGAGGAAGGCGACGCGGCCGTCCGCCAGCTCAATCACACGATGATCAACCCGGCCTATCTGCGGGCGTTGCGCGAGAACGGGGCCACGGCCGAGCAGTTGGCGGAGCTGACCGGCGCGGCGGCGTCGATGGACTTGGAGCAGGTGCTCGAGCTGGTCGCGGCCTATGGGCGGAACTTCCTGCCCGGATTCGACTTTGAAAACGAGATGCTGCTCGGGTGCTTCGAGCGCCCAGAGCGGACCATGCTGGCCGATCTGGAGGCGATGGAGCCGTACATCCGGACGTCGGGGATCATGATGGCGCTGGCGGGGGATGAGGAGACACGCCGGTTGTCGGCGGCGCCACTGCCCCCGGGTGGCGAGGAGGATCGCGCGCCGGAGGTCGAGCGCGGGGCGGGCGACCTGGACGTGGCCGAGCTGAACGTGGTGGAGGCGGTGGCCTCGGGGCGGTCGATCGTGGTGGATTGCCCGCCGGGTTCGCAGCGAGTCCAGACCGTGGCATCGATCTGTGCGGATGCGGCGGCGTCGAAGAGATCCGTGGTGGTTGTGCCCTCGCGGCTGTCTTCGGGGCGCCAGCTGATCGCGGAGCTCGAGCGGCTCGGACTTGGCGACCTCGTGCTTGATTTTTCGGCGGTGGAAAAGGTCCCGCAGCGGATCCGCACCGGTCTGCGCCTCGCCACCCCAGAGCTGCCGACCGAGGACACGCTGCAACTGCGCGGCGAGTTGGTCTCCGCGCGTCGTCAGCTCGAGGCGTTCGTGGGCGACCTGCACCGCGTGGACGAGGACTGGGGCACGTCCATCCACGGCCTGCTGGAGAAGCTCGCCGGGCTCATGGCGAAGCCGGACGCGCCGCAGACGCGCGTGCGCCTGGGTAAGACGGCCGTGGCCGCGATGAAGCGCGACGGGATCGAGGCGATCACAGCCGACCTCGACCAGGCAGCCGAGCTTGGCGCGTTCGACCCGGCGATCTCGCGGTCGGCTTGGGCGGGCTCGACCATCTTGAACGCGGCCGACGGGCAGAGCGCGCTCGACGCCGTGCGGCGCCTCAACGACATCACGGTCCCCGCCGCGATCAGCCAGTCCTCGCGCTCGGCGGGCGAAACCGCGATGAAGCAGCCCAAGACGCTCGCGGAATGGTTCGAGCAGATCGACGTGCTCGACGGCATCGCCGACTCCCTCGACACGTTCTTGCCGGTGGTCTTCGAGACCTCGCCGATGAACCTGGCGATCGCCACCGCGCCCAAGCAGTGGCGCGAGGCGCACGGGCACTCCATGAAGATGTCCGACCGGCGGCGCTACCGCAAGCAGGCGCTCGACATGGTCCGGCCCGGCGAGTCCACGGCCACTCTGCACGAGGAGCTGCTCAAGGTGCAGCAGCGCCGCGAGGTGTGGCGCCGCTACAGCCCGGAGGGCGGCTGGCCCACCCTCCCCGACGGCCTCACTCAGATCCGCGCCACCCGCTCCGAGGTGCAGCGCGACCTGGAATCATTACAGTCGTACCTTGGCGGCGAGTCGCTGCTCGACATGGACTTCGACTCCCTGCAGGCTCGGCTCGCGGCGCTTGTTGCCGACGCCGGACACATGGCCACCCTGCCCGAACGCAACGCCACGTTGGCCTCGCTGCGCGAGCGTGGATTGGGCGAGTTCATCGAGGATATAGCGAACCGGCAGGTGGCACCAGCGAGGATCGCGGCCGAGCTTGACCTTGCCTTCACGAGCGCGGTCTTCGAGGAGATGATCCGCACCACCCCGGCCGTGGCCAGCTTCGGCCCGAGCGACCTCACCCGCCTCCTTGACCGTTTCCGCCAGCTCGACCGCGCCCATACCCGCACCCTGTGGGGGCCGGTGCTACGCGCGGTGGTGAATAACGCGCGTGAGGCGATGCAGTCGCGCCGCCAGGACACGCTCCGCCTGGATGAGATCCTGGCCGAGCAGGGCCTGTCCGGCCTGCGTGACGCGATTGCCACCTACTCCCGGCTCGTGCAGAGTGCGCGGCCCGTGTGGGTGGTCCCGCCGAACGTGCTGGCCGAGTTCATCCCGCCGATGCCGTGGGCGGACCTGGTACTCGTGGAGGCCACCGACTTGGTGGCGCCGCTGATCTCCCCGATGATGCGCGGCCGCCAGGCCGTGGTGGTGAGCGACCTGCGCCGGCCCGACGCCGAGGCAGTGCGGGTCTTCGACGAGGTGCTGCCCGTGGCCACCCTGCCCACGTTGCGCGCCGAGCATGACGCGCTGTCGGCCCATGCGCTGAAGGAGATCGGCTACGAGCTCTCGGCGATCCCGTCCGTGCGTGCGAGCCGTGAATCGCGGCTCATCTACGTGGACGGGCGTGGTGTTCCGGGGATTTCCGGGGACGGCGCGGTGGAGTCCACGCAGGTGGAGGTCGAGGCGGTGGTGGACGCCGTCATCGAGCACGCGGTGGCGCGCCCGGGGGAGACCCTCGCCGTGATCGCCCTGTCGGTGCTACACGCGAGCCGCATCCGCGACGCGCTGGTGGCCGCCGATTCGAGCGACGTGCACCGGCTGAAGGACTTCGTCATCACCGACATCACGCGGGCCGCCGGCCTGCGCTACGACCACGTGATCCTCTCGGTCGGCTATGGCAAGACCGTGCACGGGCGCGTGCTGCACACCTTCGGCGCGCTCGCCACCCCGGCCGGCCTGGCCGGCCTCATCGACACGATCGCCGCCGCTGGCTCCGACCTGACGATCATCTCCGCGCTCGGGCCGGGTGATATCGACACGCGCCGCGTCTCCACGCCCGGCCCCAAGCTGCTCGCTCGCTTGATCGAGAACTCCGCTGGCGCCGACGTCAGCGCCACCTTCGACGACGCCGTCACCCCGCTCCTCGCCGACGTCGCCCAGCGCTTGGGCGCCCGCGGCTGGCAGACTCGCGCCGACTACGGCTACGAGGGGTGCCCGCGCATCCCGTTGGCGGTGGGCAAGGACGGCCGGTTCACCGTGGCCGTGGTGCTCGATGACGAGGCGTACGTGGCCGAGCGCTCCCTGCGCCGCCGCGACCGCTTCTGGATCGAGACCCTTCAGGCGCACGGCTGGTCCGTGTTCCAAACCTTCTCCAGTTCCCTCTTCATCGATCCCGCCGGGCAGGCTGACGCCATCGAGGCGTTGCTCATGGCCAGCTTTGGCACGCCGGGCGCGCCCGTCCAGGTCCCGATCGTCGACGACGACGGCACTGCGGTCCGCGACCCCGAGCGCAGCGACGAACTGACGACGAGCATCGGGTTGGGCGCGGCAATCGGTGCCGGTGCCGTGGCGGCAACGGGCGCTGATGCCGAGCCGGTCCGCGTGGCGCGGCCGCGCGGACCTCGCCCCGAGGTGGTCCCGGGCCTTAGCCTGGCCGCCTACTCCGACGACCAGCTCGACGACATGACCGCCTGGATCGCCTCCGATGGCCTCGTCCGCGGCGAGGATGACTTCGTCCACGACCTACGTTCCGAGCTAGGCATCACCCGGCGCGGGGAGCAGGTGGACGTGATCCTGCGCAACGTGGCCCGGCGCTCGGGCCTGGTTGGCGTGGCCGTGGAGGCATCCGCATACGTGGCGCCTGAGGCCGCGGCCGAAGTGGTTGCTGAAACGGCTGCCGAGCCGGTTGCCGAAGAGGTGGCTGTGGTTGAGCTCGCCGCCGAGCAGTCCGAAGATCCCGCTCAGGACCTAATTGTGGAGGTGGCCGAGCCGGAGTCCTTGGCAGAGTCCCAGGTGACCGTCGGCGAAGAGCCGGAGCACGGCGTCGACGAACCGGCACCTGGATCGGTAGCCGAAGAACCGGCCGATGAGCCGGCAGACGAGCCGACCGATGAACCGGTAGACGAGCCGGCTGTGGAGGAGATGACCGAGGAGGAGCCGACCGCTCACGAAAAGCCGGCCACGGCCCCCGACGATCCCCTGTTCGCCCCGGTGGACTATGAGATCGTGGAAGAGCGGACGGATGATCTAGATCTCGGTGATGAGGACCCCTTCCTAAGCGGCGATAATGACTGATATGGACGACGCGGTGAGCCAGGCGGGTAAGCCGGTGCGGCGTCGTGGCTCCCGCCGCGTCGTCATGGTCTCGCAGGTGGATGCGAAGCGGATCGCGGCAGGTGAGTTCGAATCGGTTGAGGAGGTTTTGCACGCCAGCGACGCCAAACAGCCCGCGCGCGAGCAGCACCCATCCGGTCGCAAGCCAGCCAGCCACAAGCCCCGCGATCCCAAGGGCAAGGCCAAGCAGCCCGCGCCCTGGCTCAGTGCCCGCGACCAGGAAATCCTGAACGAAGTACCCCCACATTTTGGCAAGCTCTAACCGCTAGCGGGCCCGGAGAGCACGGCGTGCAGGGGCGCCCGCGTGGACGCCCCGATCACTTTGTGGATCTCCTTTTCCGGGACGGCCAGGTAGAACACGCGCGTGTCCTCGGTGGTGCCGAGGAAAGTGCTGGTGCCCTTCTCGTGGGCAATGCCGGCCACGAGTACGTCCCGGGCGAGGAGGGTGGCGGCGCCGTCGGTGAACTCGTCGGGCGGGCTGTAGAGGTTCACCGTCACGCCGGGTTGGAGGATGGCGAGGCCCCCGGCGTCGGCGACGGGCAGCGCGGCGATCACGGTCCCCGCGGGCGCACGCCCGAGGAACTCGGAGGAGAGCAGGTTGGACGTGAAGACAGGGGCGCCCTCGGCAACGGGCGCCACCACGAACTCGCCGACCACCAGCTCAGCCTCTCGTGCCACGTCGGGCAGCTCCTCGGCAAAGCTGACCACCCGCACGTCGCCGTCTTGAACGCGCTCCCCGCCGGAGAGCGGCCGGGCGGCCACCACGGTGGCGAACGCGGGCGGCTCCTCCTTCTCGGGCAGCAGCGCCTGGATCGCGAGGACGGCGAAGAGGGCCATGCCCACCCACCTCCAGCGCCACATGAGCGCCCGGATGGGTGTGGTGCGGGACGAGGAGGGTGCGCGCGTGATCTTCATGCACCCGATTGTGCCAAGTCGCCCCGCGCAAACCGCCGAGTTATCGGCTAAATGTGGATGGCACCCCCGTTAGAGATGCTGTGGAAAAGTCTGGCCCGCGGCCTCAGTGGGGACGATCTCGGTGGGGAAGATGGCGTATGGCACCCGCACGTCCATGTCGTCCTGCGGGATCGACACGTCAAGCAACTCGTCCGCAAAAATCATCGCGCCCACGGCCGCCTGCGGGGTCGTCTGCTTGAGCGCCCGGTCATACCAGCCACCGCCTTGGCCAAGCCGCGCGCCGTTGCGCGAGAGCGCCAGCGCAGGCAGGATCATCGCGTCCACGCCCGCCAGGATCGAGTTGTCGAAGGCCTCGCCTTCGGGTTCCGGCGGCCGCCCGGGCGCCATGTTCACCAGCTCCGTACCGGGCTCGAAGTATCCCCAGGCGCGGGAAAGGCCCGGGCCGAGCTTGGGCAGGAGGACGCGCTTGCCGGCGTCGTGAAGTGCGGTGAGGACGAATGCGGTGGACGGTTCGGCGTTCGTGGACACGTAGCACGCGACGAGCTCACGCTCGCCCACGAAGTCCATCACCGTGGGAACCCAGACCTCGGCCAGCTCGGCGAGCTTGCGTTTTGAGCGCTGCTTGCGGTGCTCGCGGACCGCGGCACGCAGGACCTGCTTGGCTTCCTCGACCTCGACGTCGGCGATGTCGGGAATGCTCAACGGGGAGATTGACATGCCCCCATTCTTCCATGAAAGGAAGAAGTGCCCGGGGAAGCTACGCTCTTGGGTAAACTGGTCTTAATCTAGAGGAGGCCCGATGAAGTCTGTTGCCGACCACCTTGCCGAATGCCTCGCGGTGGCCCAGCCGCTGCCGCCGTTTGCCGTGGCGCTTGGCGACGCCGTGGGGTGCGTTCTCGCCGAGGACGTGCGTTCCCTTGTCGATGTTCCGCAGGCGGATTTGGCGGCGCGGGACGGGTATGCGGTGCGGGTCGCCGACGTCGATGGCGCCAGCCGCGACAACCCGGTCACCTTGCCGATGCTCGAGGAGGTCCGTGCCGACACGGTGGATCCCACGGCGATGGTGGAGCGCACAACCGTGCGCATTTCCTCGGGTGCGGTGCTGCCTGCGGGGGCGGACGCCGTCATCCCGATCGAGGCCACGGACCAGGGCAGGGCCGAGGTGCGTTTCTTCGCGGGCACGCGCGAAGGCGAGAACATTCGCCGCCAGTCCGAAGATTTTGCCGCCGGTGAGGTGCTGCTACGGGCGGGCGTGCGTATCGGGTCGCGCCAGGTCGCGGTGCTCGCCTCCGCCGGGCACTCCACCGTCATGGTCCACCCCGCCCCGCGCGTCGTGGTCATGGCCATCGGCGATGAGCTGCAAGAGCCCGGCATGCCCGCCACCCGCGGCAAGATCTACGATGCCAACTCCCACGCTCTCTCCAGCGCGATTCGCGATGCCGGCGCCGAGGTTTTCCGCGTGGGCGGCGTGAGCGACGACAAGCGCGAGCTGCGCGAACTGCTCGAAGACCAGCTGGTCCGCGCCGACATCATCATCACCACCGGCGGCCTGTCCTACGGCGGCGGCGACACCCTTAAAGAGGTGCTTTCCCCTCTCGGCACGGTCCGCTTCGACAACGTGGCGATGGCGCCGGGCCGCCAGCTCGGGGTCGGCCGCCTGGAAGGGGAGACCACCGTGTTCTGCCTGCCTGGCTCGCCCGTGGCTGCGATGACGGCCTTCGAGGTCTTCATCCGACCTGCGCTTCGCCACATGGCCGGCTACTCCTCGATCAACCGGCGCTCGATCCGCGCCGTCGTGGAAAAGGGATGGGAATCGCCGGAGGGCCTGCGAGAGTTCGTGCGGGCGCGCGTCGTCGGCAATCCGCACGAGGGCTACCGGGTGGAGCCGCTTGGCGACCCGGGCCGGCCGCTCCTGACCGCGCTTGCCACCGCGAACTGTTTGGCGATCGTGCCGGAGGAGCAGCGGGCGGTGCAGGTGGGTGACACGCTCGAGTGCGTCGTCTGGGAGCGGTAGCCGGGGTCGCCGAAGGCCTGCCGGAGGGCCCGGCGGGCGTGACTGGTGTGGCCAATGTGAAGGATGTCTGAATTCGTCACAAATGGCGCCAATCCAAGGATACGGGCAACACACCAGCGCCGGTTCGCCGCGCCCTTCCCGCTTTCGTCATAGCGTTGGACCATGGGTATCGAAGGGGCAGTTGTCGCCATGGGAACGCTGTTCCTCCTGGCATACGTCATCCCCCAGATCACCCGAAGGAGAGCCGTTTTCGCGGACGCGCCAATCGGTGAGCGCTACTCAGAAGACCTGAGGCTCATCACCGAACGGACCCTGCGCCAAGAGGGCGGCGATCACGGCAGGATCTTTACGACGGAGCGAACAATGAGCACACCTACTCGGCCGAGCGGCACCCGTGGTCCCGACGCAGCCAAGATGCGGGCCATCGCCCGCGACCGTTCACGTGCTCGCGCCCGCATCGCCCGCCGTGGCGCTCACCAGCAGCGCGCTCTCGTGGCTGGCGCCGCGCTCGCGGTCCTGGCCGCGGCGCTGTGGGTGGCGGTCGGGCTGACGTCCCTCGCTCCCGGGTTTGCCATTGCGGCGACGGCGGTCGGCGGGCTCTACTTGCTCGGTGTCGGCTACCTGGTCTCCTCCTGGGCCGTGCTCAACACCGCCGACGAGGAGCGCATCGCCAAGGCCAACAAGGTGTTGCGCCGGGCCAAGCGCGCGGGTGTTCGCGACTACGTGGCAGCTCGACCGGCGGCGGAGCTGGAAGTGGCTGAAGTTGGCTTGGCTGAGGTCGAGGCGGCCGAGGCTGAGGTTGGTGAAGATGAAGTGGCCGCGGCGAGTGCCGCTGAGGCGGCTGCGGCCGAGCCTGCCGTGGAAGCGCCTGCGGAGGTGCCCGCCGTCGAAGCGCGCCCGGCCCGAAAGGCTCGTCCGGCGAAGGTCGTAAGTGCGCGGGTCGACGTCGTCGAACGTGAGGAGCGCCCCGCCGACGTGCCGTCCTACACGCTGAAGGCGGTACGGCGCACGGTCAAGCCGTACGAGGCTCCCGAGGCGCCGGTGGCCGACGTACCCTTCCGCCCCACCCGGCTGGGGGAGCGGATCGGGGACGGGCCGCTCGAGGCGGCGAACCCCGCACCGGCCATGACTGGCAATGAAGAGTTCCGTGCCGACGTGCTCGGCGGTGGCTCCACGCTGGACGCGCTGCTCGACCGCCGGCGGGCATGACGGCCGTCGCCTTCATTCACGGCCACGCCCACACGCCCGAGGTATGGCGGCCGGTCGCTGACCACTTGCCGCCCGCGTGGGCTGTCGTGGCACCCGACCTCTTCGCCGTGGCGCGCGTCGGTTCCGACGCCGACGCCCACCGCCACGCCATGGCCGCACACATCAACCGCGACCTGGCGATGATGGGCCTGGAAGAGCCCGTGATCGTGGTAGCCGAAGGGCTCGGCGCGATTCCCGCGATCCATTACGCGGTCGAGCACCCGGGCCGGGTGGCCGGGGTCTTCGTTTCAGGGCCGAGGCTGGCGTTGCGGCGTGGGGAGTCGATGCGGTTGCAGGTGGGCGCGGTGATGCGACGGAAGGGGCCGACGGCGGTGACGTCGGAGCAGATGGGGACGTATCTTGCTGGGCTGGTCGGACTCGATGAGCGCGAGGCGGCGGCGCAGGTGCGGGTGCCGCGCGTGGCGATCGCCGGGGAGAAGGACAGTGTGGGGACCCGGGGTGCCACCGAGCTCCAGGGTGCTGGCTGGGAACGCGACGTAGCCAGGGAAGCCTCCGAAGACTGGTATGCCTACGCGCCTGCGGCGTTCGCCGCGCGGGTGGCCGAGTTCGCCACGGCTCACGGGCTTTAGTGAGCTACTTTACGGTCGCGGACGGGCGAAGGGCGGCCGAGTAGTGCTACTATCATCTGGTCAGGGGCTATGGCGCAGTTGGTAGCGCGTCTCGTTCGCAATGAGAAGGTCAGGGGTTCGAATCCCCTTAGCTCCACGATGAGGAGTCCGAACGGTGAAAAAGCCTTCGGGCTTTTTCATTAGTAAGGACGACGAAATAGTGCTTAATCCCGTTAGGGATTACTAGCACCATTAGGAAGTTCATTTTGATACAAAGTGAGCGTCCTTTTGCTTTGCCCACGTGGGTGGCGTTGTGGTCTTATAGGTCAGGTTGTGTTGGTTTTTGGGCTGTCTTTCGTTGCTACAAAGCCGAAAGGTGGGGGTTGGACTCGTTGTGACTTGAGTTCTTGGTTGGCCAGGTCGTGTTGGTTTTATCCCGGTTTTTGATTGATATTCCGCGGTAAGGTCGGGGTTTGAATCGGTTTGGATTAGGGAATGGGAAATCCTCGATGCAAAATCTGTGGTGGCACGACGCAAAAATGGGGCTCAACTCGAGCAGGTAGGCCAAGGGGTTGCGTCCCTTAGTGTGGTGTAACGCT